>CAVSGB010000110.1:0-16231 GCA_963726845.1 uncultured Bacteroidota bacterium
ACGCATCCCTTCAATAAAGAATGCAAAGATACAATTTAACAATAGAAAATATTTTTTTTAATTCTAAAATTGCTAATCATCTGTTTTGCCAATCAACTTTTGCACTCAGTCATTGTTTTACAAACATGAAACATTCAATTTTAATTTTTTTATTTTTCTGTTTATTGCAAACAATGCTTGAAGCTGGGCCTCCATTTTATACGGACTATCCCGAACCAGTCGAATACAGGCATTGGAGATTTATATTTCTACTATCGATTTGAAACATGATAATTTAATAACAGGTACTTTGCCTCATTTCGAAGTAAATTATGGGCTTATAGAAAATGTTCAGGTACATTTGACATTGCCTTTAAATTTTAATTATGTTAATTCTCAAAGCTTTCAATACGGATATGCTTCAACAGAAATCGGGATTAAATATCGCTTTATTCAGGAAAATGGTCGCATTCCACAAATCGGGACGTTTCCAATAGTTGAAATGCCAACCATAAATAATTCGAATTTTAATAATGGAAAGGCACAGGTTTATTTACCTGTTTGGCTTCAAAAATCATGGGACAAACTGACAACTTATGGGGGAGTTGGATACTGGATAAATCCAGGAACAGGAAATAAAAATTGGTTTTTTGCGGGTTGGGAAGCGCAATATGACTTTTCAAAATATTTTACTTTTGGAAGTGAATTTTATTATCATTCATCCGAAACGAATATCGATCAGTCATCAATTGGTTTTAATGCTGGTGGTTTTATCAATTTAAATGAAAATCTTCATTTCTTATTTTCGTTTGGGCATAGTATTTTTAACCAATCTTTTTTTAGTAGCTATTTAGGATTACAATGGACGATATGAAATCTAAATTTGCTTTCATAATTAACCTCACCCTAAATCCCTCTCCAATTGAATCATGGCTATGCACACATCTTTACATCCCTTATATTTCGCCCCTCTGGGGGCTTATTAAGATTCTATTTTGGTTTCTACAAATATTTAGCTTCACTGAGCCCGTTGGGGTTCGTCACTACGTGACTTTATACATTATTCCTGCCCCAGCGGGGCAGTATATTTGTAGAAGTATAATTTTCACCCTTACTCCTAGTCCAGTAGGGACGTAATATACATGATGTGTGCATAGCCATGCCAAATGAAAAGGGACTCGAAGGCTTTAACTCCCTTCTCCGTTTGAAGGGCAGTGGATGAGGTTTTAAATTTGTTTTGGATTATAAAAAATAAATATTTACATTTGCGGTATGAAAACAAATTCAAACAACGGTTTTTATTTTACAATAATTTAGGGATTATTCAAAGTAAGTTATTGAATGGCCCCGAACAAAATTCGGGATTTTTTGTTTACAGGTAAATTGAAATATTTAAACGCAATGCAGGTTCAGGCTCAAATATTTAATTATTTTTATTTCTTTTTTTATTTTCTTCGGAAATACCGGGGCTAAGCTTGTTTTGTGAAAAAAATAGTTGGGTCCCGGTCTGAAGCCGGGATTTTTGTTTTATTAATAATCATAAAAATGACTTCCATTCCAAAAAAAGAAATTAAGAAAGTGGCCATACAGGGTGGATTTGGAGCTTTCCACGAAATTGCCGCAAAGCATTATTTTCAAAACGACCATATTGAAATTATTACAGCCAACACTTTTAAAGATTTGTTTAAATCTCTACGGATGAACCATGCAGATTTGGGCATCATGGCAATTGAAAATTCCCTGGCAGGAAGCATCCTTCCAAATTACGGTCTTTTGCAGGAATCGAATATGAAGATAATTGGAGAAATTTATCTTCGTATTAAACAAAACTTAGTGGCACTGCCCGGGCAAACAATTGAAGATATTAAAGAAGTATATTCGCATCCTATGGCAATCCTGCAATGCCAGTTATTTTTTAATAATTATCCCCGGATTAAACTAATCGATAGTATCGATACAGCTTTAAGCGCCAAGGAAATACACGACAAGCAGTTGAAAGGTATTGCTGCCATTGCCTCAAGGCTTGCTGCTGAAAAATATCAGTTGGAAATAATTCACGAAAGTATTGAAACAAATAAAATGAATTATACCCGTTTTTTAATTTTGGCAGATAAAAAAGGAGTTCACAAACCCGGGCCATCCATCAACAAAGCTTCAATTTATTTTGCTTTCGCCCACGAAATTGGCAGCTTGTCCAAAATACTTTCCATTCTTTCATATTATAATATTAACCTTACGAAAATTCAATCGATGCCTATCATGGGCAAAGAATGGGAATATCAGTTTTATGTAGATTTAACTTTTAAAGATTATAAAATATATCATCAGGCAATTGATGCAGTTCGCCCGTTTACAAGCGATGTGGGAATTATGGGAGAATATGAAAAAGGAATTACGGTTTATGAGTAAAGTTACTTAAAAGCCTCACCCCAGCTCTCTCCAAAGGAGAAGGAGTTCCCCCTTCTCCAAATTAAGGGGCAGGGGATAAGATTTTAATAATCAATTGAACTCAACAATCTGAATTAAAAAATAATACTATGGAAATAAAACTCGATTTAAAGCCATTCATTTTGGACGGAGTGCCGAAAGAAAGGCCATTGATAATGGCAGGCCCATCCAGCGCTGAATCGGAAGTTCAGATGATCGAAACAGCCAAAGGTTTGTCAGCCCTTGGTATCAAAATTTTCAGGGCAGGAATTTGGAAACCTCGCACACGGCCAGGCACTTTCGAAGGCTACGGATCGATGGCTTTGCCCTGGATGAAATCTGTAAAAGATGAAACCGGCATGTATACAGCTGCAGAAGTAGCTAATGTAAAGCACGTCTGGGAAGCTTTTGAAAATATGGAATAGACATTCTCTGGGTGGGGGCACGCACAACGGCAAATCCGTTTGCTGTGCAGGAAATAGCAGATGCACTTAAGGGAGTTGATATTCCGGTTTTAATTAAAAATCCTGTCAATCCTGATCTTGATTTATGGATTGGTGCAATTGAGCGTTTTTATCAGGCCGGGATTACCAGGTTGGCTGCATGCCATCGTGGTTTTTCAACTTATGAAAAAAGCGTTTATCGTAACGATCCAAACTGGCAGTTGCCAATTGAACTGAAGCGCCGTATTCCGAATATTCCCATGATAAATGATCCCAGCCACATTTGTGGTAGCCGTGAGCGATTGCTTGAAGTTTCCCAAAAAGCTATGGATTTGAATTTCGATGGGCTTATTATTGAATCTCATTGCAACCCGGAAATAGCGATGAGCGATGCCAAACAGCAATTAACACCTGCATCTTTAGGAGAAATGCTGAATAAAATTGTCCTTCGTAAAACTGAAGCAGAAAATGGCTCAATTAGTACACTTGAAGAACTTCGTGTTCAGATTGATAAAATTGACGATACTATTCTCGATATTTTTGAAACCCGTATGAAAATTGCAGACCAGATTGGGCTTTACAAGAAAGAACACAATATTGCCATTCTTCAGTCTAAACGCTGGGATAATATCATTACAAAACGCCTTGAAATGGGAGAGAAGAAAGGGCTTAGCGCTGAGTTTATCGATATCGTTTTTCGCGCTATCCACGAGGAATCAATAGATCATCAGAATAAAGTTATGAATAAAAAGGAAGTGGCTATTTGAAGAATAGAAGAAATGAAGTCCTGAATAACTGAAGGCGATATATTTTCAAATTTTCCGTTATTCCGAAATTCTGTTTTTCCAAACTTCAAATCTTCAAATAATACTACTTTTGCTTCACAAGAAATTTCATGGAAGAACTTAATTTAAATACAGGTACTGCAAAATCAAGGATTTTGATAGGTGAAAGTATTTCGAACCTAAAAAAATATTTACCTTCTAAAAGCAAATCAATAATAATAACCGATTCAAACCTTATAAAGCATTACAGTCAATATTTTAAAGGGTTTAATGTAATCGAAACCGGATTGGGCGAACTAAATAAAACCATTTCAACTATTGATTATATAATGGGTAGGTTTGTTGAATTGGAAGCCGATCGTTCGACTTTTATTGTTGGTGTAGGTGGAGGAATTGTTTCTGATATCACGGGTTTTGCAGCTTCAATATATATGCGTGGGTTGAGGTTTGGATTTGTAACAACTTCATTGCTTTCGCAGGTCGATGCAAGCATAGGTGGCAAAAATGGGGTCAATTACAGAGGTTTTAAAAATATGGTTGGCGTTTTCAACCAGCCTGAATTCGTGATCTGCGATTTTGAAATGCTCAAGACCCTGGACAGGAATGAATTTATTGGTGGTTTTGCAGAAATTATCAAACACGGCGCTATTAAAGATATTTCATTGTTCGAATATTTGGAAATTAATTATGACAAGGCTTTGAACTATGATACTAATGTTCTGCACAAATTGGTGCGGGAATCCATAATAATAAAATCGAAAGTTGTTGAACAGGACGAACGGGAAAAAGGTGAACGGCGAAAGCTAAATTTCGGACATACCTTTGGCCATGCGATTGAGAAACTAACTTCAATAAGTCATGGACAAGCCGTTGCAATTGGAATGTGCTTTGCTGCCAAAGCATCGGTAAAAAAAGGACTGTTAAAACAATCTGAATTTGACAGGTTAGAAAAGTTAATTAAAAATATGCAATTGCCCGTTTTTTTAGATATTGACAGCGCAAGCCTTTTTAATGCAATGAAAAAAGATAAAAAACGTGAAGGTGGCGAAATACATTTGGTGCTTCTTGAAAGTCTTGGGAAAGCTTTAGTTATAAATTATACATACAAAGAATTGGAGGAATTGATTTATGATTTGCGTTAGCCTTAGCGATACAGAATTTGACAAATGTCTTGACCTGGTTAAGAAATTTGAGCTTACTGAGATTAGGCTTGATTTGACCGGGTTCAATAAATTTCAGGTTGAGCGGCTCTTCTCATCAGGTAATAAGTTGATTGCAACTTGTCGTCCCGGGAATATTTCAGATAAAGAACGGAAAGAGCTTTTGAAAACTGCTATTAAAAGCGGTGCAAATTATGTCGATATCGAATTCGAAACAGATTTTGGTTTCAAACAGGAAATTATTTCATCTGCTTTAAATAAGAATTGTGATGTAATTATTTCATATCATAATTTCGATCATACGCCTTCCCGCGAACAACTGAAAATTATTGTCAGCCAAAGTTTCGATATGGGCGCGAGCGTGGCCAAAGTGGCATGCATGGTTCAAAAACCTGAAGACAATGCATCATTGCTTTCAGTTTACGAACCGGGAAAACGCATCGTTTCTGTTGGTATGGGCGAACTTGGAAAAATATCGCGTATTGCTGCATTATTTATGGGAGCGGAATTCACTTTCGCATCTGCTTCAGATGAGTTTCCTACGGCTCCCGGCCAGATCAGTTATACAAAACTCAGGACTATCGTTGAACTATTAAAAAATTCTTAAATACCGGAAACAAGAAATGGAATTCTACTGATACTTTGCACCTAACACCTAACACCTAAGATATAACACCAAACACAATGAACACTTTTGGAAGAATATTTAAAATAAGCATATTTGGTGAATCGCATGGAACCTGTGCAGGAATTGTCATTGATGGCGTTCCTGCAGGAATTCCTTTGATATCATCTGATTTTGAAGCCGACCTTGCCCGCAGAAAAAGCGGCGCTAAAGGTACTACGCCACGGATTGAGGCTGATGTCCCAAAAATCATGAGTGGTGTATTTAACGATTTAACCACAGGTGCCCCAATTATGATATTGTTTGAAAACACAAATACCCGTTCCCATGATTATTCTTTTTTAAAAGAAACGCCCCGGCCTGGACATGCCGATTTTGTTGCCGCGCAAAAATTCGGAGGTTTTGAAGATTATCGTGGCGGCGGTCATTTTTCCGGCAGGTTGACTTTAGGGATTATTGCAGCAGGTGTAATCGCAAAGAGAATTATCGCCCCGATAATAGTAACTTCAAAATTAATCGAAGCCGGAGGTATTGCAGATATTGAAAAAGCAGTTGAAATTGCATTAGAAAAAGGAGATTCAATCGGAGGAATTGTTGAAACTGTTGCAACCAATATGCCTATAGGGATTGGAGAACCATTTTTCGATTCGGTTGAATCTGTTATCAGCCATTTTGTATTTGCTATCCCTGCTACCAAAGGTATTGAGTTTGGATCGGGTTTTGCTGCTGCAAAAATGACCGGAAGCCATCACAATGATAAATTTATTTCTACTACAGGCAAAACCGGCACCAATTATGCAGCCGGCGTGAATGGTGGAATATCAAACGGCAATGATTTGGTTTTTCGTGTTGCAATTAAACCAACAAGCAGCATTCATGTCAGGCAGCATACAATGAATTTTAAAACCGGTGAAATGACCGACCTCGAAGTTGAAGGCCGTCACGATACCTGCATAGCATTACGTATTCCGGTTGTGATTGAAAATGCGACCAGCATTGCACTTGCCGATCTATTGTTGCAGGCACAAAAAGTAAGCAGGATTTTTGGCAAATAGATATTGTTTGTTCAATTTATTCATATTTTACTAATATTAATTTTAACTGGAAATGCGCTCATAGAATACATTCATAAATATCAGTTGAAATTTATAAATTAAATACTCCTTTAATTGATTCGTGATACTTCAGTCAACTTGTAAAGAAAAATCCTGAATTTATCATATTAATTCTTAAATAATTTTCTTATACTTTTCGTTTAATTGCATATAAGAATCAAAACAAAAATTTATTGGCTAAAAAGTATTGAAATTAATTAAACAATTGAGATAGTGGGTATAAATTTTAATTAACAGCGAAGCCCTCAACGAAGTTAGATTTAGTGACTGAGCTGATTTTGTGGCAAAACTTTTTACCACAAAATCACCAAAACACTTAGAAACACAAAAACCCAAGACCTTTTCTTATAAAATCCAAAACAGCTTCTAAGTTCGCTTCTAAAAAATTCTATGAAGCAACCTTTTTAATACGACCGTAATCTAATAGAAAACAATCTGTATTTTATTTAAATCAATTTGTAATGAAGCGATCAATAATTATTTTCATAGCTGTTTTTTTAACATTTATCAGTTGTAAGAAGGACATAGTATCCGTTGGTTCTGATCCGGGGCAGGTTAAAGCCAGGCTTAAATCTGCAATAATAGTGAATGCCTCGAATAAGTTTGCATTCGATTTTTATAAATCATTTAATCAATTGGTGGGCAACCAGAATTTTTTTATTTCACCTTTCAGTGTAGTTGAAGCGCTTTCAATGACCTACAATGGGGCTAATGGCAACACTAAAACTGAAATGGCAAATACTTTGGGCTTTGCAAAATATTCGGACAGCCAAATCAATGAGTACAACCAATCGCTTGCAAACGCTTTGGTTTTAGCTGATGACAAAGTTCAATTCGAAATTGCCAATTCAATTTGGTACCGGCTGGGTTTTAATGTTCTGCAATCATTTATCGATGTAAACCAGAACTATTATAACGCTGATGTGAAATCGCTTGATTTTAATAGTCCTGAAGCACTCATTACAATAAACAATTGGGCTGATTCCAAAACTCATGGAAAAATTCCAACCATTTTGGATGAAATTCCTCCTGATGCAGTTATGTATTTAATTAACGCTATTTATTTTAAAGGAACATGGCAATACCAATTCGATTCAACACAAACCCAGGAAAGTAATTTTTATGCTGAAAATGGTTCCATTATTAAACATCAGCAAATGCAACTTGAAACAAATTTAAATTATTATACTGGCAACGGGTTCATCGCAGTTGAACTACCTTATGGGAACAGCGCTTTTAATTTGGTTATTGCAATGCCTGATACTGAAAAAATTTCAGAATTTATATCCAACATGACAGATTCGAAATGGTTTAATATGATAGGATCAATGAAACTTTCTAAAGTGATAGTAAAAATGCCCAAATTCAAGTTCGAACTTAAAAGTCTTTTAAATAATACACTGAAAAATATTGGTATAAACCAGGCATTCAGCTCTATTAATGCTGACTTTTCGCGCATCGATGATAACAATGATTTGTATATTTCCCTTGTAATCCACAAAACGTATATTGATTTAAATGAAAAAGGTACCGAGGCTGCAGCAGTTACAGCTGTTGAAATTAGTTTAAATTCATTGGGGCCAGGTGAAAAAGATGAACCTGTTACTTTATTTGAGGCCAATCGTCCGTTTGTTTATGCAATTGTCGAAAAATCTACAGGTGTGGTTTTGTTTTTAGGCAAAATGGTCGATCCAACTATTTCGAGCGTGGAGGTACAATAAAAATAGCTAAATTGACAACGCTGTTTGATAAAGTTTAATTTTTAATTAGACTTTGGTTAATGACTTGATCGACTTTCAGTGTGAACTCAATATTTAAAAACAAATTCGTTAATCAATATAAGTACAGGTTATTTTAAGTTTAACCTTAAATCCGCAGGTTTGAGGTTAATTGGCTGAAAGTCACGGGGTGACTATAAACAATTTCGTTCATTTAAATTATTGAACTTTAATAAGTCACCCCGTGACTTGCGGATTTTAGGTTTAACTATTTCCCTGTAATTTTAAATTCAACCCTTCTGTTTTGGGCTTTCCCAGCAGGAGTATTGTTAGGTGCAACAGGTTGGTTCGGGCCATAGCCTTTGTATGTAAGCCTTGATTTGTCAATTCCTCCTTTTATCATATAATCAACAACTGATTTTGCACGCATTTCAGACAGTTTTAAGTTTGCCGATAAAGAACCAACATTATCAGTATGTCCGGATATCTCGAGTTTCAATGTATTATTGTCTTTCATAAATTCAATAACATTGTTCAACTGCTGGAATGATTCCTGCTTCATCGTATTTTTGCCAGTTTCAAAGAAAATATTTTTCATAACAACTTTTGCGCCCAATTCAATTCCCTGTAAAAAGAAATCTTTATTTACCAAGTCATTGGCTTCCTTTTTAAAATCAACAACATCTAAGTAAAACAGATATCCTTTGGCTGAAATTTCTATCCCGTATGTTTTTTTCTGAGGCAAGTGAATTTTAAAACTTCCTGAAGTGTCTGTTAATAGAGTAGCAACAACCGTCGAACGCTCCGAATCTATAATTTGCATTTTTGCAAATACCGATCCTTTTGTTTCTGAATCACGAACTTTACCGGTTAGCAAAACAGATGAATCACTAACAAGATAGTCAGGTGGTTTTTTGAAAAATGTTTTCGGGTCATAAAATTCGAATGCAAACGTGCTGTTTTCCATCGTCATAAACATTTCTTTTTCTGCACCAAGGAATATTATTTTATAAATATCCATACCTCCAAAACCTTGATCCCGGTTTCCAGATGAATAAGCTACTTTACCATTGCCCATCATGTTGAAGAAAAGATCATCGTCTGGTGTATTTATCGGATAACCCATGTTTACAGGCTTTGACCATTTACCATTGTCTCCAAGTGCAGACATAAAAATATCATATCCTCCCATGCCGGGATGGCCTTTTGATGAAAAATAAAGTGTTTTCCCGTCTTTTGAAATACTCACTGCCTCCTCATTTTCAGATGTATTTATTGGCGGGCCGAGATTCCTTGGTTTTGACCATTTGCCATTTGCATCTTTTTCCTCGACATAAATATCCTTTCCGCCCATTGAATTGTCATCCCGATCGCTTACAAAATATAACTTTTTACCATCACCTGTAATGCTCATGGAAGTCTCACGATCACTTGTATTTACCTGACTTAACGAATTTGGGGCTTTCCAATGTCCCTCAGAAAACTGGGTATAATATATATTCCCGTTCCGTTTACTCTTGTATAAATACAGAGTTTTATCATCCGGCGATAATGCCACAGCTGCTTCGCTTTTGTTTGACTGCAGGCTTCTGCTTAGTAGTTGTGCCTGTACCCAGTCTTTGCCTTTCTTTTTAGTTATATAAATATCTTCACTAAATTTTTTGTCAATCCTGTTGCGTTTTGTGTTAACTTTACTTGGACGGCGTGACGTAAAATAAATATTTTCTTCTTTTGAATCTACTACCGGTCCATAATCATCGTATTCTGAATTTACTGTTTTTCCAAGATTTTGAATTATCACCCGCACCGGATGACTAATTAATGATTTCCCAGTTTCACATTCAGTAATGTATTTGTCGATATCAATTTCAAGCCGTTCTAACCTGCGTTCGGGAACTGATTGTTTATAAAGTTTATATTCTCTGATTGCATTGTCGAAATCGAGGCTCATGTGATATGCCCTTGCTAATTGAAAATGAATATCTGTTGTAACTTTCTGATTTAGTTCAAAAGCTTTTTTTAAATATTTAATAGCTTGAAATTTATCGTCTGAATAGAGATAACAGATACCAATTTTATAATTCAGTTCGGCATTTTTATCATTGTATTTATAGGCTTTCAGATAATTCTCCCTTGCCTGATGGTAAGTAGCTTTGCCAAACCTGTATGCTTTGTTGCCAATTCTAATTGATTTCATTGCCTCTTTAAAGCCTTCCTGCTTTATTTTGAAAGCTTTGCGATGAACTCTTACATTCTCTTGAGCGAAGGAAGCCTGACTGAACGAAATTCCCATTACAGCCAAACATAGAAGTAAATTCGAAATTCTCATAATTTTATGCTGAATTACTTACATTCTTTTACATACTTTGAAGCATCTGAAACACCAAGTTTATCTGCTGCTTTCCAATCGGAACATGCTCCATCGAGATCACCGGCAAGCTCTTTGACAAGTCCGCGATTCAGATAGGCATCACCAAAATTTGAATTTAGCTGGAGTGCCTTATTATATTGTTCCATTGCAGCTTTATTGTCTCCGGATTTTGACAAAGCATTGCCTAAGTTGCTATAAGCAGATGCATATTTGTCATTAATTGAAATAGCAGCTTTAAAGTCATCGATAGCTGACTGGTAATCACTGGTCTGATATTTTGCACTTCCACGGTTTGTTATTGCCACAAAATTTTTAGGATCTATTTGCAGTAGTTTTGTATAATCCTGAATAGCTCCCTGCAAATCGCCTATATGGGTTTTTGCATTTGCTGTGTTATTATAAGCAGAAATTATTGTTGTATCAATTGAAAGGGCACGTCTGTAATCGTAAATGGCACCTTGAAAATCACCTGATACCATTTTAATATTGCCCCTGTCAAAATAAGCAACTGTATAGTCTGGTTTTTTTTCAATAGCAACAGACAAATCGTTTAAAGCACCGGCTGCATCTTTTTTGTAAGCTTTAAGGATGCCCCGGTAATAATATACATTAGGTTCGGCATATCCGTTCTGAATTGCTTTGTCAAATGTCTCAATCGAAGCTGAAGCTGTGTCTTTACGTAACATAATGTAACCTAACGCATAATATCCTTCGCCAGATGACTTGTTAATTTCTAATGCTTTTGTAACATCTTCAAGAGCTCCTGTATAATCTGAAAGTTGAAATTTTGTTTTTCCTCTTGTTAAATAGGCAAGGTCAAAAGTTGGATTAATATTTATAGCTTCATCGAAGTTCTCTAAAGCTTCTTGATATTTATTTAATCTTAAATTTGTAATACCTTTATTATACGCATTACCAGAATTTCTCTTTTTCATAAAATCGCTCAAATCACTGCTGCCTGAATTTTCCTGAGCTGCTAATGACAAACAAAACATAAGCAGGAATATAACAAGTGAATAGATTTTCTTATTCATCATATTAGTTTTTATTATTGCTGTGTAATAATCGATTTATAAATTACTTAAGCACAATTGTAATTAATTTAATAAAAGCTGATGATATTCTTTTTTATATTGACAAACAGGCATAATAGCAAGTCCGAGAATTGCCCCTTTTAAATAAATTGAACTTGCTGTGATAAAAATAAAAAAAATAATCTATTTTTAAATAAAATTTCACGATAGACAGTAAATTATTATTCTGAAAAAATTAACTTTAACCGCGTAAATTAAGTTTATGGGATAAATGAAAACAGATCTTACTTATTTAACTGGTATGGCGGGGGGCAATATTGAGGTAATTAAAGAGATGATAGATCTGTTTATTGAGCAAGTTGCAGAAATTTCCGAAGAAATGAATGTTAGTTTGGAAAAAAAAGATTGGTTACATTTAAGTAAATTGGCGCATAAGGCTAAGTCGTCTGTATCAATAATGGGAATGAATGAACTTGCTGTAGAATTAAAACAACTGGAACTTATTGCTTCACAGGGAGTAGAACATGAAATGTTTGCAAATACAGTGCAAAAGTTTTTGACTGATTGCACCGAAGCTATTGAAGAGTTAAAAAATTATGTAACCGAAAAAGTAAAATAAGAAATCTAAAACTATAAGAATATGTTAAAGTCAGAAAAAATTAATAACATAATAGTTGTTTCGTTCGATAATGTATCCAGGCTGAATGCTTTGGTATCTGAACCAGTGAAAGAAGAATTGAAAGGCTTTTTCAATAAGGCCAATACGAAGTTGATTTTAAACCTCGAAGGTGTACAATTTATAGATAGTTCGGGATTTGGTGTATTTCTTTCAGTAATGAAAGTTGCAAACAACAATTACGGCTTCTTTAAAATATGTAACGTTTCGCATGAAGTGATGGAACTTTTTAAGCTTCTGCAACTGCATAATGTATTTGAAATTTATACCAATCTGGATGAATGTGTTAAAAGTTTTTCGTAAAGAAATTCTGTTCAAAAACAAAATTAAAACCCACTGATTTGTGGGTTTTACTATTTTCATTATATTAAAATTATAGGATTTTTTTCATTGTGATGATTCTATAATTACCACTAAACTCCAGTAAATATTTCTTACTTTATCTACCTTCCCCTTTACTTTTTACTCATAACTATCTTATTCCTCTTTTCCAAATCTTTCGCCAAGTTGTTCCAGATAGTCGAGAAACCTGAGAAGCAGTCTGTAATAAAGGGCAATATAAAGCAAAAGAGTCATGATCCAGATTACAATAACATTTACCCAAAAAGTCGGAAAGAAATTTCCGAAAACCATTTTGCGGGGAGCGTAGAAGTGAGATTTTATAAGTGGTTCGGATGGATCAAGGAAAATTGGATCGATTTTTTGAATCAACTCACCTTTATATTCAACAATTCTTTCAACTTCATTGGTATTTGTAACAAACTCAGCAAGTGCTTCATTATAATACCTTCGCTTTAATTCCAGAAAATTCTCCCTATCCTGGCTGGTACGCTGCATATTATTTACAAGCTCGTCTTTCTGCATATTTGCTTTGTTATAAAGCTTAATATAATAGCGGTTAAGCTGATCAAGATAGGTGTTGGCATCTTCAACCACCCCATCGTTAATTTTTTGAGGTGTCAATTCTTTAAGATGAATAAATTTAATTCTGGTATTTGATTTGAGTTCTTTTAAAAATTCATTTCTTATTACTTCAAGTTGTTCTTTTACCTCTTCCCGACGAGTAGAATCATTATAGTAATGAGAAATGAAGTCTAATTTATTTTTCAGGTTAATATTCCAATAGTCCTTTTTATAATTTGCTATACTCATAGCTTTGTAAAATCTATAGAAATTTTTATAGTACTTATTTTCCATAAATTCATCAACTGCCAGAGCTTCATAGCCCCAACGGGCTGTAATAATTTCTCCATAAAAGGGAATTGCATTCGGTGAAGAAATTGCAGGGTTAATTTTTTCGTATTTTACAATAATCCCGCTGAGTATTATTTGAGGTATTACAAGAAACGGGATAAGCATGTATATGGTAACAACCGTTTTGAAACTATCTGAAATAAGGAATCCCATCATGTTAGCAGAAACCCATGCACTAAACAGTACCAGCCAGTATTCAAAATACATGTTACGGATTTCCATAATGCTGTTTCCGACAAGAACAAAAGTTAATGCCTGAATTGCAGAAATAATGAGCAATACTCCTACTTTCGAAAGAAGGTAACTTCCCCAGCTTAAATTCAAAAAAGCTTCGCGTTTGAGTATTTTCCGGTTTTTTATTATTTCTTCGGCGCTGCTTGTAAGCCCCATGAAAATGCCGACAATTACCGACATGAAAATGTAAACCGGTAAATTGCTGTTCTTGAAAAGCGTATAACCAAACTGGTTTTGTACGTCAACATTGTAGTACTTGATAATGAATGCAAGGATAAACGCAAGGATTGGCGCTTCAAGGAACGTTATGACAAGATATTGTGTATTGGATAATTTTGAGAGGATATCGCGTTTTACAAAAACTAGAAATTGCCTTATTTTATTAGGTATTTTGAAATTTATTTCAGGCAGTTCAATATGGTTTGTTTTTTCTTTTTCATTTTTCTGTTTTGCTTCATCGTAAAACTTAGTCCACTCTTTTGGAGTTACTTTGCGAGTGCGTGTTTCTTTACCATATTCGTTTAATACCCTCGATTCTACAATATTGAATATTTGTTCAGGGTTGACATTTCCACAGGCATGACATTCGCTTTCATTCCAATCTGCATGGTGCATTTTCGATTTAAAATACATAATCGACTCTATCGGGTCGCCATTATAGATTAAATATCCACCAGTGTCGAGGATAATCAAGCGATCGAACATTTTAAAAATATCAGAAGATGGTTGGTGTATGACCACAAAAACCAATTTTCCCTTGAGTGTAAGTTCTTTTAAAAGGTCAAGAATATTTTCAGAGTCGCGTGAAGATAATCCTGAAGTCGGTTCATCTAGGAATAAGACAGCAGGTTCACGGATAAGTTCCAAAGCAATATTAAGCCTTTTGCGTTGCCCTCCGCTAATTTTCTTGTTAAGTGGCGAACCAACCTGTACATCCCTGATTTCATAAAGGCCTAAGTTTATTAAGGTTTTGTTTACCGTTTCAACAACTTGTTCTTCGGTATAATTATCGAAACAAAGTTTGGCATTATAATAGAGGTTCTGGTAAACTGTCAAGTCTTCAATGAGCAGGTCGTCCTGAGATACAAAACCTATGACACCTTCAATTTTTTCTTTTTCAGTGTGAATGTTGCATCCGTTGATGAGCACTTCACCTTCGCTTGGTGCGTTGGTTCCGTTTAAAACGAAAAGAAGTGTTGACTTTCCGGCACCACTCGCCCCCATGATTCCTACCATTCTGCCAGATTCTTCTGAGAAAGTTATATCGTGAAGGCCGGTTTTTCCACTTTTAAATTTGTAATAAACATTGTTTGCATCAAAAGTTATTTTTGATTTTAACCTGTCATCATTAAATCGGCTTACAACATCACTATAATAAATAGGCTTAATCTGAGGGTTCCGCAATGAAGATCCATAGTTGAAAACGTAAGCCTTATCCTGCGAAATAATCTGGCCATTTAAGTACAATTCGCTATGGCCTATGTACCTAATAAAATAGAGATTTGTCGAAGTAATATGCAATACCCTTAGTTGACCGGTCAATGCTTCGGATAAGAAATGCTTAACCTTAGGATGATAAAAGTCCTGGTTGTTATCGATTACCATCAGGTTAGGGCAACTTGGAATACTTGTAAAATCAGGTATTACAAAATCTTTAATTTCATTATACTCGATTAATGAAATATGAAATGAATCGGCAATTGTATCGATAAATTCCATTTCCTGCCGGGAAATTTCGTCACTATCGATACGGACAAAATCGAAAAGTTGGAACAGGACTATGAATTTTTGTTCTTGTGTAAGTTCCTCGTTAATTTTATTGCTAATCCTTAAAACTTTTACAGAACTGGCAGATATAACACTTCGGTGTTTTTCTGTATCGCGCGACTTGTCTTGCTGGATGTTATAAAAATCGTCAAATATTTTAAGGTATTCCTGCACCAGTTCCTCGTTTAGCTGTCTGCGCAGGAATGATTCAACAACAGTTCGCCGGTCAGTTGAATTACTTTCCGGGCGGGCAATGATTGCAAACAATTGCATTAACGCTTTAAGAATTTGTTCGCTCATCAGATTTTCATTTTAAATTCTTATCAGCTTTTGTTTCTTTAAAACCAACAACGATCGTAAATTTTGGATCGGTAATGGCATTGACATCTATCGAAATTATTGCTACACAAGCTATGTTGGATTTAAACTTAAAATCAAATTTTTTTGTATAATCTTCACAATTTCCGGTAAAAAGTAATTTTTTCTCAATATCATACAAATCTATTTTATATTTTTTAGTATTGCTGCTGCATATTAACATTCTATATTGAAATCCTTCAAAAAAAGAAAGATATACTCTTCCGGTCTTGCCTTCTTCTAAAGTAAGGGAATACTCCTTTCCATCCTGAATATATCCATCCTG
>CAVSGB010000111.1:0-51784 GCA_963726845.1 uncultured Bacteroidota bacterium
AACCTATAACCCCAAAATTGGTTATAATCTCTACCGGACTTCTTCCCTGATGACTTACTTTATTATTTATAAATACCATTCCGGTTTTCACGGCGCATATATCATGGTGGCAGGATACTACGCACTGAATAAAAGCGTTGCAAAGAATTATCCGGATAATATTCCCTGCAGTTAGTACGACATTTTCCGGCAAAGCAATATAAAATACAAGTGCCAGGTATGGTGCATATATAAACCCATGATGAATGAAAAAATTTCCTGCTTTGAACGGCATGTAAATTTCCATAAATGCAAAACATTAATAGCTAACCCCGGAACAATATAACCATATAAAATACCCAGGCCAAAACATAAGAAGCAAATTGGAAATTGCCAAACCGGTTATACCAAAAATATAACATAACAATTGTAAGTGGCAATGGAAGAATATAATCCACCAGGATGAGGTAATACTTTTCAAATTTATATTGTGTTCCCATAAATAAAGAATTTAAGTATTTTCAAAGTAACAAAACCTGTCGAAAATAATTGTCGCAGTTTTCAATAATTTCTGGTAATATATTTGCATTTTATCTTAAAGGTTATTATCATAAATTGCCTATTTTGTAAAAAATGCAAATTATAAAAATCAATGCACGGTTTATTGGATAAAAAGTAAATTCTTTTTTTCCGATTGCACGAAACAATTTTACTTTCGTGTAATGACAGTCTAAATTTGTCATGAGATTTTCCAATAAAGCTAAAAGTGTTAAAAAATTGTTTGTGGGTTAAAATGGTGATTATTTCAGCAAAACCTTTGAGGTTTTTAAAACCTCAAAGGTTTATCAGCCAATTCGACCCATCACCAAATAATTTTAATAGCTTTAATTGAATTCACAAATAAAAGATTAAATGAAAGTAACACTTATACTTCTGAATTCGTGGACGGCCAAATCTGGCAACAGGTTTTTGCAAATAAGAAGAGGTGTTTATGCCCCCAATATGCTACGGTTGCTTTATTCATTAACACCTAAAGAGTTAAACGCAGAAATAAATGTAATTGATGAGGATATTGAAAAACTTGAAATTGATAAAATTGAAGCAGATATAGTTGGGATAAGCGTGTTAACAGCAAATGCCCCAAGAGCTTATAAAATTGCAACATTCTTAAGGCAAAAGGGGATAATAGTAGTATTCAGGGGCCAGCATCCAACTTTGTTGCCTGAAGAAGCAAGTCAATATGCCGATGCCATATTAATAGGCTTTGCTGAAAATGCCTGGCCAAAATTATTAATTGATTTGAAAAATGGTAAGTTGCAAAAACAATATCAAATGCCCTGGGAAGAAACTTTTCAGAGTAATTTTCCTGCGTTACCAAAGTTTAAAAAATATTCTAAAAAATACTTGCTCCCGTTTTCAATTGAAGGAACACGAGGCTGCCTGAATAGTTGCAAGTTTTGCATAGTGCCGGGACAATGCAGCAATAAACTTATTAAACGTCCGATTCAACATATTATAAAAGAAATAAAAGATTCTGAAGTTAAAAGAATTGTATTTCTCGATCCAGGCCCAACTGAGGATTTAATATATGCCAAAAATTTGTACAGGGCGCTAATTCCTTTAAAAATAAAATGGTTCTCATGCGCGTCCATGAAAGTAGCCCAGGATGATGAATGGTTGGATTTAGCTGCAAGAAGCGGTTGTCAGGGCTTGTTAATAGGCTTCGAATCAATCAACCCGCAATCTTTGTTATCAGAAGGCAAGTATTTTAATAAAACTGAAACCTATGTTGATTTTATTAAGAAACTACATAAGAAAAATATATTGGTCCTGGGTTGTTTTATTTTTGGTTTTGATGAGGATAGCAATGCTATTTTTAAGGAAACAGTTGAATTTGTCAATAAAGCAAAAATTGATATTGTTCATTATTCTATTCTTACACCTTTTCCAGGCACAATGGAATTTCAAAGGTTAAATATTGAAGGCCGCATTCTCACTAAGGATTGGAGCAGGTTCGATGGTACAAATGTAGTTTTTCAACCAAAAAAGATGACGGCTGAAGAGCTTTTAAAAGGTTATCATGATGCATACAATAAAACACACTCTTTATATTCCATTTTTAAAAGACAGGGGTTCAGGCGAAAAAACTTCTTAATCAGAATTATGGTTAATTTAGGTTTCAAATTTTATGGGAAAAAACGGGTTTAAAGTTTTAAAAATAAATTGGTATTCGAATGAAAATTACTTTTATAAAGCTGAACATGATCGACATGAAATCGAGCGATGCGATGCAACCACTCATTTTTGCTATTTTGAAAGCTTTGACACCATACGATATAGAAACGGTTTTTTACGACGACAGTATAGAAGACATTCCATTGAATGAAAAGACAGAACCTGGTTGCAATGTCTGTGGAAACATTTTCGGCTAAAAGGGCTTATCAGATTGCCGATTTGTATAGGAAAAATTCAATCCCTGTTGTAATGGGAGGCTTCCATCCAGGCCTGATGCCTGATGAAGTACTTGAACATTCCGATTCTGTTGCTATTGGGGATGCCGAGTATGTATGGCCAAAGATTATTGAAGACTTCAGGAATAATAGGTTAAAACAAAAATATTTTTCAGAATATAACTCGCCATTGCTGGAAACTAATTTCGACCGGTCTGTTTTCAGGAATAAAAAGTATTTTCCTGTCAATTTGGTGCAGTGGGGCAGGGGTTGTCCGCATAATTGCGATTTCTGTTCAATACATGCTTGCTATGGTGCAAACCAGTCGTTACGCGAAATTCAGGAAGTCGTAAACGAAATTAAAAACTTAGATAACAAACCGCTTTTCTTAGTTGATGATAACCTTTATCATAACCGGAAAAAATTCGAAGAGCTGCTGATAGCCCTGTTGCCTTTGAAAAAAAAATGGGCCTGCCAGATTTCCGTTGAAATTTCAAAGGATGATTATATAATGGACTTGATGAAGAAAAGTGGGTGTATGATGGTTTTGTTGGGCATTGAATCTTTTAACAAAGAGTCCCTGAAACAAATGAACAAAAGCTGGAGCCTGGGTGAAAATGATTATGTTGAAGCAATAAAAAAGTTTAAGAAACGTGGAATAATGATATATGGCACTTTTGTTTTTGGTTATGACAGCGATAGAAAAGAAGATTTTAAAATTGCTTTACAATTTGCAATAAAAAATAAATTCCTGACAGCCAACTTTAATCCTCTTTATCCAATGCCGGGAACAGGGTTATATGAAAGATTAAAATCTGAAAACAGGCTGACTCATGAGAAATGGTGGATTGATCCTGAATTTTACTATGGGAAAACAAAATTCTTTCCAAAAAATATGTCAACTGAAGAACTCGAAAAGCAATGTTTTAGTGCCAAAAAGAAATTTAACAGTTACTTTTCAATTATATACAGGGCATTGGATTTTAAAAGTAATTTGGGCTCTTGGCAGAATGCGCTTATTTATATACTTGGCAATATGACAAACCGACGCGAGATTTTTAAAAAACAAGGTAAAAGTCTGGGATAGAAAATGAATAGAAGTTTATTAAAAAGATAAAATGAAAATAACACTCATACGGCCCAACATTGGTAAGGTACAGGTGGGGATCAATTTTGATGATGGAGGCCGCATGCAACCTCTGGCTTTGGCTGTTATTGCTTCACTAACGCCTGCTGACATTGATGTTGTTATGTATGATGATCGAATTGTAGAAATCCCGTTTGATGAAGCTACAGATTTAGTTGCTATCAATGTCGAAATTTATACTGCCCGCCGTTCCTACGAAATAGCAAATGAGTTTCGGAAAAGAGGGATAAAAGTAATTTTGGGCGGGATTCATCCCAGCCTAATGCCTGAAGAAGCATCTGAACACGCTGATTCGGTTTTTGTTGGAGACGCTGAATTCCTATGGGATGAAGTGGTTTTTGACCTGCGTGAAAACAATTTACAGCCATTTTATCACTCAAAACCCGGCCGCCGCACCCTGCATTAATTCCTCGCAGGGAAATTTACAATAACAAACAATATTTACCTCTTACTTTGCTCCAATTTGGACGTGGTTGCTATTATAGCTGCAGTTATTGTGCTATTTGTGCCTATTTCAGGAATTCATATTTTCATCGTCCAATCCGGGAAGTTATAAAGGAAATTGAATTGCAGAAAAACCAATTGCTGTTTTTTGTCGATGATAATATAGTTGCTAATCCTACTGCTGCAAAAGAACTTTTCAAAGCGCTTATCCCGTTAAAAATCAGGTGGGTCGGACAGGCCAGTATCGATATGGCAAATGATAGGGAGCTTATGAAACTTATGGCACAGAGCGGTTGTCTGGGACATGTTGTTGGATTTGAATCAATAGACGAAAATGGATTAATTGAATTAAATAAAAGACCGAACCTTGCAGGTTTTAATAAATACAGGGATCAAATAAAAGTGTTATCTGATTTTGGCCTTCAAACATGGGCTGCTTTCACAATTGGACATGATGTAGAAACAAAACAAACCATGGACGAAACCCTTGAATTTGCATTACACAACAAATTTGCTTTTGCAGCTTTCAACATTTTAATGCCCTATCCAAGAACACCTTTATTTAATAAATTGAAGAATGAAAACAGGTTATTGTATAATGGCCAATGGTGGATTGACCCTGAATATCGTTTTAACAATGCTGCATTTATTCCAAAAAATATGACTCCTGAAGAGTTGACCTCTGCTTGTTTTGATATGAAAAAAAACTGGAACAGCCTGGGTTCAATATTTAACAGGATGATTCATTCATTAAATTTAAGGTCGATGTCAAATGCAGGGTTCATGATGAAAATGCTATATTTAAACAGGAAAGAAAATCTCAAAAAACAGAACATGAAATTTGGAATACAATGAGAATAACGCTGATACATCCATGTGTGGGAAAACTGCCGGGTGAGAAATACATCCGTGCCTGGCAAATGGAACCGTTACCGATGGCCCAGCTTGCAGCGCTAACTCCTGATGATATTCAAATTACTTTTTGGGACGATCGTATGGAAGACATTCAATATGATAAACCAACCGATTTGGTAGCAATCAGCATAGAAACTTATACTGCCCGCCGGTGCTATGAAATTGCAACTGAATTCAGAAAAAGAAATATTCCTGTCATCATGGGTGGGTTTCATGCAACACTTTGTCCGGATGAAGTAGCTGAATATGCCGACACTGTGATAATAGGACAGGCTGAACGAACCTGGGAAAATGTTTTGAAAGATTTTAAAAACAACCGGTTGCAGAAAATATACAAGGATAATGAATTGAATTTGGGGTTGAATAATATCATTCCCGATCGTTCAATTTACAAAAATAAAAACTACCTGAAAATTACGCTTCTTGAAGCAGGCAGGGGCTGTCGTTTTCGATGTGAGTTCTGTTCCGTTCAGAAATTTTTCAACGGGCAACATGAATATCGAAACCCGGATGTCATCCGGAATGAAATCCTGCAATTGAAAAAGACCAGGAAACTTTTCTTTTTTGTTGATGATAATATTGCCGCTCATCCTGTTCAGGCAAAAGAATTATTTAAAATGTTTATCCCGTTAAAAATTAAATGGGTCGGACAGGCAGATATTACAATTTCAAGAGATAAAGAATTGCTGCAATTAATGGTTGCCAGCGGTTGCCAGGGCATACTTATAGGTTTTGAAAGCCTGAATATAGAAAACCTGAAAACCATGAACAAATCATTTAACAGTCTAAATGGTGGCCCTGCTGAAGCTATACGGATATTGCACAAATATGGGTTAAGAATTTATGCTACATTTTTATATGGATACCCAAATGACACCATCGAAGATTTCAATAATATCCTTAAATTCTGCCTTCAAAATAAAATATTTATGGTTGGCTTTAATCATTTGACCCCATTCCCAGGTACCGAACTTTACGAAAGATTGAAAAAAGACGACCTGTTGTTATATGATAAATGGTGGCTCGATAATCGGTACACGTACGGACAAATTCCATTTAAAACCGACATTCCTCATGAAACAATTGAACAGCATAGCCGAAAAGACAGGAAAACATTTTATGGACTGTCATCAATTTTATACCGAATGACGAACCTTACAAATATCAGTGGATTTCGAATTTTATTGTATTATCTCAGTATTAACTTAATGCTCCGCAACGATACCATACAACGCATGAGATTTCCGCTTGGTGACAAAAGTTTTACCGGCAACCTTATAAAAGTAAAAAGATGAAACATCCATGCACTATCATTCACAACAAGGACATGAACCCCGAAGGGCTCTGCGAAGCAAATATAAAATGGCTGTTCTATTCGAATCAACTATAAGATTATTAATTGTTTAAAATAAATATATTCAAATGAAACCGCCGTGCACTTGCGTTCACAACAAGAAGATGAATATAAAATGGCTGTTCCATGAGAATCAACCGCAAGATTATTAAATGTTTAACTTGAATATATTCTCATGAAATTCATCCGGCATCAAATAGAACAGTCTGACGAAAAAGACCTGAAAAAATTTTACACTGATTTGCCTTCTCAGGGAAGGATAAATTTTTGTATGGAGCGCGATCCGGATTTCTTTGGCGCTTTGGATGTAGAAGGCGACGATCATTTTATTTTATCAATAAAAGATAACGATACAGGTAAATTGGCATGCGCCGGAATCCGAGGCACAAAAAAATGCTATATCGACGGCGTTCCTTCTGATGTCGGTTATTTGAGCAGTCTAAGGGTTGATAATGAATACAGGAATACAATTGTCCTCGGTCGGTTTTTCCAGTTTTATCACTCATATTGGCAGAATGAACCGAAGTTTTATATTGCATCTGTCTTTAATGACAATTTAAAAGGATGACAAACACTGACTTCAGGAAAAGGAGATTTACCTGTTTTTAAAGATATAGGGCTTTTCAAAACAATTATTTTCAGGCCTGAAAAATTCAAATTTCCGAATTCTCATCCTGAAAAATTTTCCGTAAGGCATGCTACAACTGGCGATATTGATGAAATAACAGAATTTCTAAATATATCTGGAAAACAGAGGCAATTTTTCCCGGTTTACAACAAATCTCATTTTAATTCAGATCACGGGTTGTTGAGAAATCTTAAATTAAATGACGTTGCACTGTGTTATTCGGGAAATGAATTGATCGGTACCATGGCATTATGGGATCAATCCTGTTTCAGGCAATGGAAAGTAAAATCATATTCTGGAATTTTCAAATATTTAAGGCCGGCAATAAATATCTTGTCATGGATTTTAGGAAAACCAATTCTGCCAAAGGCCGGCAAAGCTTTACATTATAAGAATATTGCACTTTTATGCATTAAGGATAATAATTATGAGGCATTTCAGACTGTTGATGGGCAATTTTGCAAATGAATACAGGCATCAGAAGGATATATATTTTGCAATTGGGTTACACGAAAGCGACCCATTTGGCAATAAATTTAAAATCCGGGGTTTTGTTTTAAAAAGCAGGATTTACATTGCTTATTGGAAAGAATACAAAGAATTTGCTGATAAAGTTACACATTGTGAACCCTATTTTGAATTGGGAGCTTTATGAACATGAAAATAAAATACCAGATTATTCCCATTGAAGAGTTGAAACAAAATACAATAGATAAAATGTTTCAACTCATGGAAATGCATTATGAAAATACATTTCGTGAAAAGTTCGAAAGCGATTTGGCAGAAAAAAAATGGGTCATTACACTTGTAGACTGCAGTAATGAAGAATTAGCAGGTTTTTCTATACAAATGACTTTCATGCATCCATATCAATCAAAGGATGCTTTGATAATCTTTTCAGGCGACACCATAATAAAAAAGGAATATTGGGGCAGCCCTGGGCTGACAATAGGTTTCTGCGAACTTATGCTCAAACTTATCCGCGAAAATTCTGGTAAGCAACTTTATTGGATGCTTATTTCCAAAGGTATCAGAACATACAAATTTCTTCCTGCATTCCTGAAAGAGTATTATCCAAACTTTGAAAAACAAACTCCTTTTGAAGTAAAGGAACTTATGGATTCAATGGGATTAAAAAAATTTGGAGAACAATATGACATCACAAGTGGTGTTGTTGTAGCTTCACTGAATTCTCAGTTTCTTAAAGCAGATTTTCAACCGAAAAAGGAAAAACTGCAAAAATTTGAAGATTTTTTCTACAAAATTAACCCTGGATTTTATAAAGGGGACGAATTGCTTTGTATAGCAGAATTGTCATTAAGCAATTTAAACCCATATATAATCCGGTTATTAAAATTTAATAAGCTATGTTTCTGACAGTTGGCTTTGCAAACAGATTGTACTTTCTTTTAGCTAAACTTGGGCATTACAGGTTTGTTAAAGGCAGTAGAAATTTACAAAAAGCGCAGGCTGGTTATTTGCTAAAACTTCTTAATCGAAATTCAAATTCCGAATATGGGAAAAAGAACAATTTTAGAATTATAAAATCAGTAGATCAATATCAAATACAAGCGCCAATTATTGAATATAGCGATATTGTACCTTATATTACAAAAATTTTGCAAGGCTCAAAAGAAGTTCTTACCTCAGAAAAAGTCAATAGATTTTCACTTACAAGCGGTACCACAGAACACAACAAGTTAATTCCTTTCACCAGGTCGCTAAAAATTGAATTCAACCGTGCACTTAAGGTTCTGGATTTTTGATATTTTCAGACAATATCCAGATACCCTTGATGGAAAAGCCTTGTGGATTATTACACCTCCCGGGGAAATTCCCTTTATTGAAAGTAAAGTGCCAATTGGTTTTGAAGAAGACAGTGGATATTTTGGATTCCTGGGTAAATATTTAATCCGCAGTACAATGGTATTACCGGATGAAGTGGCAAAAATCAGGAATACAGAGAATTATTTTTATCTTGTCGCTTATTTCATGCTTTGCAATGAAGGTCTCCGGTTGATTTCAATCTGGAACCCGGAAATTTTGCCAATTATTCTTGATAAAATTATTTTGCACAAAAACTCATTAATAAAGGATATTGGAGAAGGAAGCCTCAATTTGCCAGATTCTTCAGAAGCAGTTCTATTCAGGCGATATCAAAAAGCAGATAAGAAAAGGTTTGATGTTCTTAAATCAATTTTAGTATTTGATGTCGTTGAAAAAGTTCAATGGAATAAAATCTGGCCAAAACTTACTTTAATTAGCTGCTGGATGGATGCCTGGGCTGCAACATTTATTGAAGAAATAAAAAAGTTGTTCCCGGAAACGGCTATCCAGGGAAAAGGATTGCTTGCTACTGAAGGAATAATAAGTATTCCATATTGCGGGAAGAATATTTTAAGTTTCAATTCTCAATTTTATGAATTTAAAGATGAAGGTTCCGGGGAAATTAAGCTGGCACATGAATTAAAAATTGGTAAAAAATATGAAGTTATTATCACAACCGGCGGTGGTCTTTACCGTTACATACTGCACGATATAATAAAAGTCACAGGCTTTTATAACGACCTTCCGCAAATTCAATTTATTGGAAAGAATAATTTGGTTTCCGATCTGGTGGGTGAGAAACTCAATGATATCCATGTAAGCAGATGTCTTGATTCAATTTCTTTAAAATATGATTTTGAACATACTTTTTATTTTTTGTCTCCAACTATAAAAGAAAGTTCCAGGTATTATACGTTATATGTTGAGTCTGAAATTGAACTTCGGTACCAGGATATTTAGAATGAATCTGAAACGCTGTTATCTGAAAATTTTTACTACTTACAGGCTAGGAATTTAGGCCAGTTAGGAATTATAAGGTTGTTTTTGCTCAATAAAAATGCACATGAAATTTATTTAAAGAAAAAATCAATCAATGCACAACCTGGAACTGTTAAGACCCAGAGGCTCGATAAAGAAATTAACTGGCATGAATTTTTACCTGGTAAATTTTTTGAACCGGACAATTTTAATAATAAATCATTAACCCATGACTGCACAACGTAAATTGTTAATTGTTTTGCCCGAAGGTAAAATACACAAGTTGAAATTGGGATTTATCAATACTTCGTTCAGGGAAGCACCACTCACTGCCACCGCACTTGCTGCATTGGTGCCGGATGATTTAAATTTCAGTATTCGTATTTGCGATGAAAGCGTTGATTCTGTTCCACTGGATGAGGATTTTGATTTGGTAGCGATAAGTTGTCTTACCGGAACATCCACAAGGGCTTATGAAATTGCAGATCATTACAGGGTAAAGAAAAGCAAAATAGTACTTGGAGGTGTACATGTAACATTAATGCCGGAAGAAGCAAAGGTTCATGCCGACACTATTGTAATTGGTTTTGCTGAGACTACCTGGCCACAATTATTGCGGGACTATGCTAATGGAAGTATGCGTGATGTTTACAAGAGCGAAGGTTCGGTGTTTGAAAATGTGCCTGTCCCCAGACGTGACCTGCAAAGACAACATGGTTACATGGGCCCGGATGTTGTAAGCGCTACCCGTGGATGCAAAGGGGTTTGCGATTTTTGTTCGGTTTCGGCTGCACATTTCGGCTGGTACAAGCGGCCTGTTCGCGAAGTAATTGAGGAAATAAAAAATATTCATTCCAAACGTTTTGTCTTCAACGACGTGAGTATGGGAGAGGATATGGAACATTTCAAAGAATTGCTGCGGGCTATGGCGCCACTTAAAAAACAATGGGGTGGTTTGGTTTCGACTAAAGTATTCAAGGATCCGGAAATTCTATCGCTACTTCAAAAAAGCGGATGTATTTATCTTCTGATAGGTATGGAATCGCTGAACAATTATTCACTCCAGAAAATAAATAAAGGCTTTAATAAATTTGAAGAATACCGGACAATTATCGAAGGTATGCATAGTGTGAATATTGTTCTCATGGGTTGTTTCATTTTTGGATTTGACGAAGACGAAAAGGATATTTTCAGGAAAACCGTTCAGTTTGTTAATGATTATCATGTGGATATTCCGCGATACGCTATATATACGCCTTATCCAAAAACCCCTGCATTTGAGAAGCTTCAAAACGAAGGACGTTTATTGCACCAGCATTGGGAACATTACGATACCCAACATGTGGTTTTTCATCCCAAAAACATGACCCCGGAAGAATTGGATTCCGGGTTTAAATGGGCTTATAAAAAAACTTTTACAATTGGTTCTTCATTGCGGAGGACAATTAAAACCGGAAAAAATTTCCCGATTACTTTCGGTGGCAATCTTGCATACAATATTTATATCAAACGGCTTTTTTCTGATCAAAACAGAATATTGTACAAATAACAAATTGCATGAACACACTCCTGTTTGCTCCTGAAACATGCAATCTGGCCGAAACCACCAGAATGCTGGAAATTGCAAAATCATGTAGGGGATTTTTTGATATTTTGTTTTTATCCTACGGTGGAATGTTTGAACACCTTATTCTTCAAGAGGGGTTTCAGGTTGAATTTCCAAAACCAAGATTAACCGTTAAAAAAAGCGACCATTTAAACCGGGTTTCTAAAGGCGAAAAAATTGCAATTGCTTTCAATAAGAATGAGCTTAACGAACGAATTGAAAATGAATTGGCCTTGTACAACAAATATAAACCAATATCAATTATCACAGGTTATTGTGTCTCAGTACCCGTATCGGCAAGGATTGGAAAGATACCTCTTGTTTGGGTTTCCCAATCAACCTGGTTACAGGAATTCTTCGAAAACGGATACATTGTTGAGGACAGGATTAAAATGAAATGGCTTCAAAAAAAAGTGGGCAAGCTGCTTTCATTTATACTAATTGTTCATTCCAATCTTATTTTCCTCAACATTGCAAATCAACTTCTTAAGCAATATGGTTGTAAAACCTATAAAAATGTTTTTGATTTCTGGAAAGGAGATTACAACTTACTTGCCGAACCTCCTGGATTCTCCCCAATAGCAAAATTACCATCAAATTATTACTTCATAGGGCCATTGCCTGCACATCAATTTGAATTAATTCCTAAAGAATTGGGAAATCTGCCTAAAAATAAACCTGTTATTTATTTTGCCATGGGAAGTGTGGGTAAGCCCTCAATAATTGCTAAAATATTAAAAGGTTTCGAAGGAACTTCTTATTCAGTTATTGCTCCTGTTAAGTCTTATTTAACAGGGATGAATATAAAAGTTCCTTCAAATGTTTTTGTCACCGACTGGCTTCCTGCCGGGAAAATAAATCAACTGGCAGATATTGCAATTATACACGGTGGAATTGGTTCGGTTTTTACTGCAGCCTTATCCGGGAAGCCAGTAATTGGAATAGGAATGCAATTTGAACAGGATGGAAATCTTTGCTGCCTTGTAAAAAAAGGGTTTGCGATAAGATATTATAAACACAATATTTCAGCAAAAAAAATAATAAGGGCAGTAGAAAAGTTACTAAACGATGAAGATGCCAAAACAAAAGCTAAAGAATACAAATTGAGCATAGAAGGCTATAATGGCCCAAAAGAAGCTGCAAATTTTTTGAATGACTGGTTTAATTAATGCCATATTGTCAGAATTAATTAATGGTAAAATATTTGCAATATTTCAGTTATGGAAAACGAAATTTTATTTCTTAATGATACCGACATACTTGATTCGCAATTGCTTGACAAATATTCGAGAACAAACCTGTTGCCAGTGTCGATGATTTGTATAAACTATTAAATGAAGATGCTATTGATCGTCAGATTTCATTAAGGGTGTTACGAGGCGGTCGAAAAGAAATAATTCATGCTGAACCTTCCGAAATTGACTAAATGAAAATTACAAAATAAATATGCAAATAAAATGGTCAGCTAATTCCAAAATTGAAGCTTTATATAAATTTCTAATATTTAACAAGCTTTGTAATGTTATAAACATTTTCGCCAGAACTAATAATTAAGTTATAGACGCCAGATTTCAGATGATTATTGAAATTGCAGGTTTGCGAGTTTTCTCCTATTATCCCGTTCAATTTGAATTTTAATACTTGCCGACCATATAAATCATAAATGGAAGCATTTAAATTATTTTCTGTTTTTGTCAAAGAATATTTTATGTTAACCCAATCACTAACCGGGTTAGGATATAATTTAAACAGATTATTTAAGTTTTCATTCACAATAATTGAATTTGTTATAGTGTTTTTAAGTAAGCCAAATACATATATTTTATTTGACTCCGAGGGTACATACACTTTTCCGTTTGCTATCAAAGGACTGTTAAACTTAGGATAAGCACCCAGTTTGTTTGATGTGCCCGAATTGCTGCTCCATAAAAGTTTTCTTACATCCCGTGCATCATATGCTTCTAAAAGTCCGGTTCCGTTCGTATTTGTCGTAAAGCGCAATGCCCAAACAATTCCTGTGCCAACATAAGTGCTATCGCTTGAACCTGCTAGAACAGGCCCATAATTTGATGCTGCGGCAGTAATATTGCCTTTTATTGTCATTGATAAATTGAATTTCATCATTGACCGGTCAAAATAGAATTGTTTTAACGAATCGAAGGATGCCCAGACATATACACATTCCGTATCTGTTTGTGTAACATAATGATAATAAATTGGTGTTCCAAAATCTGCCCATTGTGAAAATGAATAATGCGGAATTACTGAAAACTCCTGTATTGCTGAATCATCTAATGCCGAGCATTTTCCAAGTTTTGTGTCATCCATAAGATAAATTTTACCTTCTTTGGATGTGGATACAGATAAATTAGAATTCGGCACCAGCATTGCTGTTCCAGTACCATAATCCAAATCATTTTGTTCAAGTTTGGCATAGTCGCCTGGGGTAAAGAAGTCAACCAGTTGCAATGAATCAGGAGTTGGCCTGAATTTATAAAGTGTCTCACCCCTGCCAATCGGATTGTTTGGATTAACTGAATCGCCAACTGTCCCGTTTCCGGAAATTAGATAGATATATCCGTTATCGTCTACACTGGGCCATTGCCCTGCATCCAGATCCCTCCTTCTGATCCATTGGGTGTGTTGTTATAGGTATATTTCAATTTGTATGTAGAAGCATCGAATCCAATGACCCAACCATGATATGGATCTTTGTCGCAGAAAGAAGCCCAGCAAACATAAACAACTCCATTATAAAGAAGCATTGCCGAGCGTTGATTGTGTTTTATCGGATCAAAGAATACAGTGTCATTTCTATTTGCAGAGCCGGTTCCATGCACAAAGGCCTCAATAAGAGCAGGACTTCCAGTTCTTTCACTTCCTGTAGTAATATCCAAGGCATGAAAAAATTGTTGCGCTTTATGAACAGTATTTGAATATTCATTACTTACAAAATACATATTTTTTGTAACTGTATCAATAACTGGAGTGCCAATAATACCAATATTTGGCCCATAATTCGAACATGGCAAATCACTGCTTTTAAACACTCGATTCCCGGAAGATGTAATATTTACATGCCAAATAGGAACCATGGCTGAAGAATCATCAGCATTATAAGCATACACAGAATTATTCATAGTAACAACAAACAAAACATTTTGAGTTTTCCCGTTGATTGTTAAATTGGCTACCAAAAGTGGTGTAGCATACATTTGATCATCAACTGCCCTGGTAAAAAGCAATCCAAAATGTTCCTGGTTAACATTGCTTGTATTCAATATTTTTTCATTATTGTTCCAGCCAATCCTGTTGTTTTCGTATCGTTGGGTCAGGACAGAAGTATTTTGTGCAGATAGAGAAATACCAATAAATAAAGAATTTAATATTATGTAAATTTTTTTCATTTTTTCATTTTTAATTTGAAAGAATAATTGAACTAATTATCAATAGGTTTCTAACATTTAAATTCCATATAAGTTCAATGGAAAGATTATTGAATAGTAAAAATTTAAAAGGATAGGAAGGTAATATTCCGTTTCATTAGATCAATTAAATTTTAAACATATTGAGTAGAATGTTTAAAACCTGCTATGTTTTTTAAAAATGGATATTTAAATGTATTGAAGTTTATAATTGTACCCCAAAATACTTTTTAATTAATACACTTATTCCAAATGTTATTGCCGAAACGCCAATGCTGATTACAGCCATTTCCAAAAATCTTTGTTTGAAGGGCAAATCTTTTGCTACTGAAATATAATAATTAAAGAAAAGTATGATCAGGATTGCAATTGCCAGGGTAAGAAACAGGCAGTTCAAATAACTGCTAAAAATTAGATAGGGCAGGATCAGGAACCCTACAGTAATAAAATAGGCGATACCAGTATAGAAAGCCGATTTAAAAGGATGTGCTGCCCCTTCATGTCTTTGTGAAAGAAATTCTGCCGCCGCCATTGAGAAACCTGCAGCGATACCCGTTATCAATCCGGCAAAAGCAATAAGTTTTGTGTTTTGTAACCCAAACGACAGACCAGCCAAAGCGCCTGTAAGTTCTACCAAAGCATCGTTTAATCCCAGGACAATAGAACCAACATAACTCAGCCTTTCTTCTTCGATAAGCCCGATTAATTTTTGCTCGTGGGCATCTTCTTCATTTATTAAATTTTGCGCTTCAGGAATGTTGACTAGAATAGCTGCATATTTATACTGGGCCATCTCTTCTCCCTTTTCCATGAGCTTAATCCCAAAGGTAATTCCTAAAATACGCGCAAGCCACACGAAATAAAATATTTTCCATTTATTAGGTTTGATATCTTCATTTGTATAACTTTTCCAAAAATTATAATGCAGTTTTTCTTCATTTGCAATATGTTCGAGTACTTTTTTGTTGGATTCCGATTTCTCCGACTTAGCCAGGTTTAAATATATATTATGTTCTGTCAGTTCATTTCGCTGAAAGTCTTTTATTATTGACTTTAATTGACTGTGTGGTTCATTTTTTTCCATATTTTTACTTTTTATGGCTATTACAGACAAATTTAGTTTAAAATATTATAGCACAACAAACATTCATTTTCAATTTCGAAAGCTTTAGATAGGAATATTTAAACCAATCTTTAATTAATAATAAATTTGACTATAAGGTTCCAACGTCTGAAAAAATATATTTAATTTGTTTCATTTTTGAAAAGATTATTTAATTAGTTCACCAGGATGAATTGAATTTTAAACCAACTCATGCAGCCAGTTAGGTTCTGGCTGCTAAAAACTAACATAAAATGCAAAAATTATCTTACAGTTCAGGGGCTGGCAACATACCGCTTAAGGGAGAAACCATTGGCGAAAGCCTTCGAAAATCAGTGGAATTATATGGTGATCGTGAAGCATTGGTTGTTGTTCATCAAAACTATCGTGCCACCTATAAACAATTTTGGCAACAAGTAACAGATGTAGCTAAATCGCTTTTGGCATTGGGAATTCAAAAAGGGGACCGTGTTGGTATATGGGCGCCCAACCGGTACGAATGGGTGCTGATACAATATGCAACTCCGCGAATTGGCGCTATAATGGTCAATATAAATCCTGCCAATAAAGAATCCGGGCTTGAATATGCTTTGAAACAGTCACGGATTAACCTGTTGGTTGCTTCGAAAGGGTTTCGCCAAACCGATTATGTTGAAATACTTAACCGTGCAAGAATGCACAGCGAATATCCCAAACGCACCATTATTTTGGAAAAAGATTGGGCAAAATTTATTGAAAACGGGCATAAAATTACAGATGAACAGCTTGCCGAAGTGGAAAGCCATCTTCAATTCGATGACCCTATTAATATTCAATATACATCGGGAACTACGGGTTATCCCAAAGGGGCTACATTATCGCACCATAATATTGTCAACAACGGTTTTTTTATTGGCGAACACATGTTTTATACCGAAAAAGACAGGACTTGTATCCCCGTCCCGTTCTACCATTGTTTTGGTATGGTACTTGGCAATATGGCCTGCACTACACATGGGGCATGTATGGTTATTCCCGGTGAAGCCTTCGAACCAGAGGTTGTTATGCAAACTGTACAACAGGAAAAATGTACTTCATTACTTGGCGTACCGACCATGTTTATTGCCGAACTTGAAAATCCAAATTTTGACAAATACGATTTTTCTACACTGAGAACTGGTATTATGGCTGGCTCGCCTTGTCCTATAGATACAATGAAAAAAGTACATTCCAGGATGAATATGACCCAGGTAACAATTGCTTATGGAATGACCGAGACTTCACCGGTTTCGACAATGACTTACGCGGATGACCCTTTCGATAAACAGGTTTCGACTGTTGGAAAAGTGATGCCCTATATTGAAGTTAAAATTATTGACCCAAAAACTCAAAAAATAGTTCCAGTTGAAGAGATGGGAGAACTTTGCACCCGCGGATATTCAGTTATGGTAGGATATTGGGACAATGAAGCCGATACAAATTATGCAATAGATAAAAATGGTTGGATGCACACCGGCGATTTGGCTGAAATGGACGATGAAGGTTATTTCAAAATTGTGGGCCGGATTAAAGATATAATTATCCGTGGTGGTGAAAATATTTCACCCCGGGAAATTGAAGAGTTTATTATTAAGCACGAAGCTGTTTCGGATGTGCAGGTAATTGGTGTGCCAAGCCAGAAATATGGGGAAGAAGTTATGGCGTGGGTAAAAATTAAGGATGGAATGGAACTAACCGATCAGGACTTAATTACATATTGCAAAGGAAATATTGCAACATATAAAATTCCAAAGTACTGGAAATTTGTTGATTCGTTTCCAATGACAATAAGCGGGAAAATCAGAAAAGTTGAGATGCGTGAAACTTCAGCAAAAGAGCTGGGGTTGGAACAATTTCAACAATTCAAAACGAGTTATAACGAAGATTGAGAAAAATATTCTGATTTATTACTGAACTATTTTGACTTTAATGACTTAAAATTGTTTTAGCCTGAATAGATAAATATATTTAGGTAAAAACTTTATAATGGAAAAAAACTGGATTATACGTGAACCCGGGAGTTCGCAGGATGTAAAACATCTGATGGATTCGTTAAACGTTGATGCTCCTGTTGCAAATCTTCTGGTTCAAAGAGGTATTACCACCTTTGAACTGGCCAAGGCTTTTTTTCGTCCGGAATTATCCGATCTTCACGATCCCTTCCTGATGAAGGATATGGAGGCTGAAGTTATTCGTCTTGAAGCAGCTATTTCATCTAAAGAAAGAATTCTAGTATATGGCGATTACGATGTCGATGGCACAACTTCTGTCGCCATGATGTATACTTTCCTGAAAGATCATACGCCAAATATCAGCTTTTATATTCCCGACAGGTATAATGAAGGATATGGAATATCGATAAAAGGCATCGATTTTGCTGCAACAAATGGTATTTCATTAATTATCGCACTGGATTGCGGCATTAAATCTGTTGAAAAAATTGCATACGCAAGAAAACTTGGAATAGATTTTATTATTTGCGACCACCATACTGCCGGGAATACTATACCTGACGCGGTTGCTGTCCTTGATCCCAAAAGGCCGGATTGCAATTATCCGTTTAAAGAATTATCCGGTTGCGGCGTAGGTTATAAACTTATCCAGGCTTATTGTATCAGGCATAATCTTTCGCAGGAATTGCTGAATTCCATGCTCGATTTAGTCGTTGTGAGTATCGCTTCTGATATTGTTCCTATTACTGGCGAAAACCGCGTGCTTGCCTATTACGGTTTGAAACAACTTAACACAAACCCACGCAACGGACTAAAAGCAATAATTAAAATTGCGGGGATTGAGAACAAGGAGATTTGTATAGACGATATTGTTTTTAAAAATTGGCCGCGCATTAATGCAGCCGGGCGCATAGAAACAGGAAATTCATCAGTCGAACTTTTAATTTCCGATAATGAAGCTTCTGCTACCGATATGGGCGATCAGATAAATGATTTTAATAATACACGCCGAAATATCGACAGCAATATTACCAAAGAAGCCCTTGACTACATTGCCGGGAATAAAGACCTGCTTGGGAAAAAAGCTACTGTAGTCTTTAACCCCAACTGGCACAAGGGAGTTGTGGGAATTGTTGCTTCGAGGCTCACCGAAACATATTACAGGCCTACAATTGTTCTTACCGAATCAAACGGTTTTATTACCGGGTCGGCTCGTTCAGTAACAGGATTCGATCTTTACAAAGCAGTTGAATCGTGCAGCTATTTACTTGAAAATTTTGGCGGGCACATGTATGCAGCCGGTTTGACTATGAAAAAAGAAAACTTTAAAGCTTTTAAACAAAAGTTTGAAGAAATTGTCGCAGATTCTATAATGACTGAGCAGACTGGTTCCATCTCTGGAAATAGATATAGAACTTCAACTGAAAGATATAACTCCTAAATTGTACAGGATAATAAAACAATTTGAACCTTTTGGACCTGACAACATGGCGCCTGTTTTTATTACAGAGAATGTAGTCGACAATGGGACCGGCCGTACTGTTGGAAATTCAAAAGAACACTTAAAACTTAATATCCTTCATGAGGATGAACCATTTAAACCATATCCCGCTATTGGTTTTAACCTGGCAAATCTTTTGCCCCATATCAAAAAAGGGTATCCGTTCGACATCTGTTATTGCATAGAAGAAAATGATTACAGGGGCAATACAAATTTACAATTGCGTATAAAAGATATTAAACCGGTAAAACAGAAATAAACAAAGTTATGAGCCAAGAACAAAGATTAAAGAACAAAGAGCAAAAAATATGAATTTATTGACATTCTAAACTTCAGATATTCAGTACTTCTAATATTCAAATATAACAAAACTATGAAATACGGATTTTTCGATGACAAAGCAAGAGAGTATGTAATTACTAACCCACGCACACCATGGCCGTGGATAAATTACCTGGGCAATGAAGATTTTTTTTCACTCATTTCCAATTCCGCCGGAGGATATACTTTTTATAAAGATGCAAAATTTCGCCGCATCACGCGTTATCGCTACAATAATGTTCCGATGGACAGTGGCGGGAAATATTTCTATATAAATGATGGCGGGTCAGTTTGGTCGCCAGGATGGAAACCATGCAAAACAGAATTGGATAAATACGAGTGCAGGCATGGGATGAATTATACGACCATAAAAGGTGAAAAAAATGGTGTTACAGCAAATGTTTTATATTTTGTGCCTTTAAAAACCTGGGCAGAAGTTGAGAAACTTACCCTTTCAAATAATTCAAAAGAAACCAAAAAATTAAAGATATTTTCTTTTGTTGAATGGTGCCTCTGGAATGCAGCTGCAGATATGGAGAATTTCCAGCGTAACTTTTCTACTGGCGAAGTTGAAATTGAAGGTTCGGTTTTGTACCATAAAACAGAGTATAAAGAACGCAGGGGCCATTATGCATATTATTCGGTAAATGTTCCAATCCAGGGATATGACACGGACAGGGAATCATTCTTTGGGCTTTATAATGGATTTGATGAACCTCAGGTTGTTAACGAAGGCAAGCCCCGGATGACAGAAGCCCACGGTTGGTCTCCAATTGCTTCTCATTATATAGAAGTTGAATTGAAGCCTGGCGAATCCAAAGATTTTGTTTTTGTTCTGGGTTATGTCGAAAATAAAGAAGATGAAAAATGGGAATCTAAAAATATCATCAATAAGAAAAAAGCAAAAGAAACTATAGCCAAATTCGATACAGCTGACAAAGTTGATGTTGCATTGGCTGAACTTCGAAAATACTGGGACAACCTTCTGAGTGTTTATTCAGTTCAGTCTGGTGATGAGAAACTCGACCGAATGGTAAATATCTGGAATCAATACCAGTGCATGATTACTTTCTGTTTCTCAAGGTCGGCTTCATTCTTTGAATCGGGTATTGGCCGTGGAATGGGCTTCCGCGATTCGAACCAGGACCTTGTCGGTTTTGTTCATCAAATTCCCGAAAGGGCACGTGAACGAATTATCGATATTGCTTCCACCCAATTTCAGGACGGTGGATGTTATCACCAATACCAACCCCTCACCAAACGAGGCAACAACGATATTGGCGGAGGATTTAATGACGACCCGATGTGGTTGATTCTCGGAACTATAAGCTATATTAAGGAATCCGGCGATTTTGATATTCTCAACGAAATGGTACCTTTCGACAATGATGTTTCAGTTGCCAGGACTTTATTTGATCACCTTACCGTTTCATTCGATCATGTAATTAATAACCTTGGGCCTCATGGTTTGCCTTTGATTGGCCGTGCAGACTGGAACGATTGCCTCAACCTGAATTGTTTTTCAAACGATCCGAACGAATCTTTCCAGACGACAGAAAATAAAACTGAAGGTTCAAAAGCTGAATCATTGATGATTGCCGGTTTGTTCGTAATTTATGGGAATGATTATATTGACCTTTGTAAAAAATTGGGCAAAACCGGGGAAGTTTCCCGTGCTCAAAAGTATGTTGATGAAATGACAGAAGCCATTAAAAAACATGGCTGGGATGGCGAGTGGTTTATCCGTGCTTACGATTACTATGGCAGAAAAATAGGCAGCAAAGAAAATGAAGAAAGTAAGATTTTTATTGAATCGAATGGGTGGTGCACGATGGCCGGTATAGGCAAAGAAGAAGGCCTGTGCAAAAAAGCGCTGGATTCAGTAAAAGAACGTCTCGATACAAAATTTGGTATTGTTCTGAACAATCCGGCTTTCACAAAATATTATATCGAATATGGTGAAATATCGAGCTATCCGGCCGGATATAAAGAAAATGCAGGAATTTTCTGCCATAACAATCCATGGATCATGATTGGCGAAACTATTATCGGGCGTGGAGACCAGGCATGGGAATATTATAAGAAAATTTGCCCTTCTTATCTTGAAGACATTAGCGACCTTCATAAAACAGAACCTTATGTTTATGCACAAATGGTTGCAGGCAAAGATTCTTTTAAACCGGGTGAAGCGAAAAACTCCTGGCTCACCGGAACAGCTTCCTGGAATTTCTATGCCATTTCACAATATATTCTGGGTATTCGTCCGGAATACGATGGCCTTATGGTTGATCCCTGCATTCCTGCGAACTGGAAAGGTTTTAACTTAACACGGAAATACCGGGGCGCTACTTACGAAATTAAGGTTACCAATCCGGATAAAGTACAGAAAGGCATTAAGAAACTTATTGTTGAAGGCAATGAAATTAAAGGTAATATTATACCAATTATGCCTGCCGGGAAGATTTATAAAGTTGAAGTAATAATGGGTTAAAAACCTAAAAGGAAATTTATGAAAGGGAAAAACATTTGTTGGTGATGGGTCAAATCGGCTAATAAACCTTTGAGGTTTTTAAAACCTCAAAGGTTTTGCTAAAACAATCAACCATTTTAACCCATAATCCATTTGTTCTACCCATTTGTTCTTCCCTTTTGTTTTTTATCTTTATGTAAAAATAGGTTTAACAAAAATAGAAATGAAAGCACTAAGCATCCTTCAAACAATTGGAAATACACCTCATGTACGTATCAATAACCTTTTCAGTAAGGATTATGAAGTTTGGGTTAAAGTTGAACGGTTTAATCCCGGTTCGAGCATAAAGGACAGGATAGCGCTTGCGATGGTTGAAGACGCTGAAAAGAAAGGTATTTTAAAACCAGGAAGCGTAATTATTGAGCCTACTTCGGGAAATACAGGGATAGGCCTTGCAATAGTAGCTGCAGTTAAAAAATATAAGTTAATCCTCGTGATGCCCGAATCGTTCAGCATTGAACGCCGCAGGCTGATGGCAGTTTATGGGGCAAGTTTCGAACTTACACCTCGTGAAAAAGGAATGAAAGGCGCAATTGAAAAAGCATCTGAATTGGCACAATCAATTCCAAATTCCTGGATTCCGCAGCAATTCAATAATGAAGCGAACATAGAAGTGCATAAGCGAACAACTGTAATTGAAATATTAAATGATTTTCCTGAAGGTTTTGATGCTATTATTACAGGCGTGGGCACTGGTGGTCATATTACGGCAATTGGTGAAGTATTAAAACCATTATTCCCAAAATTAAAAGTGTTTGCTGTTGAACCTGCATTATCACCGGTAATAAGTGGCGGGCTACCCGGTCCCCACCCTATTCAGGGAATTGGGGCAGGCTTCATACCAAATAATCTGCATTTAAATATTTTGGATGGTGCAATTCAGATAACAAGGGAAGAAGCTTTCGAATATGCCCAGCGTGCAGCAAAAGAAGAAGCATTATTTGTTGGTATCTCTTCAGGGGCATCTTTAGCGGCTGTTGCCAGAAAATTACCTGATCTTCCAAAAGGCAGCCGTATATTGACATTTTGTTACGATACCGGCGAGAGGTATTTATCAATTGAAGGGTTGTTTTAATTTATAGCAATCGAAAAACAAGAAGATTTAGAATATTTCTAAAATTTACGTTTGTTTATTTTTTCTTGTCAACTAAATCCCCTCAATGATTACTTACCTTTCTTCCTTTTCTTCTTTAAATCTGCAAGCTTTTGTTTCCATAACGAAAACTTTTGTTTCTTTTCTTCAGAATCACGAAATATAACGCACCCAGGGTTAAAGATAGTTTTGTCCGGCTTTGTACAGTTTTTACAACCAAACAGGAAATTCATCCCAAACCTAAGATTAAAAAGCCTTGTTGATTTCCATTTTAAAGCGCCATAAACATTATCGCTTATTGCATACAAACCAAAATTAGGCGTACGCAATCCAAGTCCTGCACCAAAATTGTTTACGCTTCCATTGATATAAGTCCAACTGATGCTTCCTGATAAAAACCTTTTGTACCAAGCATTTAATGATGTCGTAACTGAACTTTGGAAAATCCCATTATATAATTCATTTCGCGACATCAATCCGGCGTTGACACTTTCGGCAAGTGCATACGTGCCACCAATATAAATTGTTGGAGAAAGATATGTAGAATATGGTGCATTATTGGTTTTAATTGAATAGCTGTTTTTGGCTGAATCGAGCCACTGGTTGAGATTGTTCAGCGAAGGATGTGCCGGGTCAAAATCAAAACCTTTGTACTGAGGAAAATTGGTTGTTCCGGTTACTGTTGCAGGGCAAAATTTCCAGTGAATAAACCCCAGGTCAAGCACACTTCCTGATAATGTTATTCTTTCATTTGCATTATAAATTGCCCCGAAATCGAATGCCAATCCTTTATTTTGACTATTTAAAAGAAGAGTAATTGGATTTTTAGTTCCAGGTTCAACTGATGTAAGTTTGCCTTTTGCATCTGTCTTTACTATAAATGGAGAACCCATGGCTGCAAGATTTGAAGTCAGGGTTAGATAAAAATCTTGTGATTCTGTCTTTAACCCGATATCCGACCGTGAAGTACCGATATTGGCTTTGCCAAACAGTAATTTTGCTTTTACCCCAACTGTCAAATTGTTGGAAATTATTTTTGATGCACCAAAAGCCCATTCACGATAATATGTGCCTTGCACTCCCAATCCACTTAAATTTAAAGTTTGCCCGACATATGGAGTGTTCCCTCTTAAAGCAAAATCGAATAAACTCGTTGGATAAAACAGGCCTACATTAATTTTATCACTAACATTAAAATTAAAATAATAGTCTTTATAAAGAAACCCAAAGTTGATTAGGCTTATATGTAATTCTCCTGAAATATTCTGGATGCTATTAGGATTTCTGTTTAGATAATTTATATTAGCATGCAAAGAATCTCCGGATTTTGATAAAATATCATTATAAGAAAAGTAACTGTTTGAATAATTGAAATGTATGGATGAAAGCAAGGGCATACCGACAAAAACTTTGCATGGAATTTGAACGGCCGGGTTAACAAGGTTGCTCTGAGGTATAGTATGCATGAAAAATAAAGTGTTGTCCGTTTGTGCTAATCCAGAAAATGAAGTCATTATAGAAAAACTTATCAATGCTAAGAAATAATAAATTTTTCTGAATGCCTGCAACAAGACACTATATATGCTATAACAGGTCATTTAGCGCTATTTGTATTAAAATTGAAATTGACCTGTAATGAAATCTCGACATGCAAATAAAAATCCTTAAAGAAATTATATAGGTTTTTATTGGTAAGCTCATTATTTAAAGTAGCATTAATAATGATATACTTGACATCTGTCCAGTTCTTGAGGCTATCACGGATAAAAATTATGGGCGGCACATCTTTTTCAGGCGGGTTTTTTGGAAAAGTATCGTTACCAGAAAAAGTTGCCGCTTTAATGATTATTGGCATAGGAGTAATATTCTTTGTTATATTCATATAGTTGTCTGCAAACATAAGATTCAGGGTATCCAGCAATGGGAAATCGTTTGTAAGATGAATAAAAAGTATTAGCTTTTTAATATCATCAATTTGCCCGAAAGATGTAATGTCAAATGGGATTGTATCGTTTAATTTAATAGCTGGTAATTTTGATAATAATGAATCTGGAAATTTCTGCCAATTTGTATCCAGATTAACCCCCATAAATTTCAGGCTTAACTCTGATTTTCCTACAGGTAATGAAAGTGAATCCTGAACTTGAAAGTCTTTTTTAATTTTTGAATAATCGTCTGGTTTGTCGCAGGAATTAAAAAATATAATACCAATAAGAGATATTATAATTGGTACTATTTGTTCGATTTTAACTTGCATTTAGTTATATGTAAATGAGTGCTTTAAAAATTTAAGATAAAAATACAATTTATTTAAGATTGTTAATTATTTTGAAATTGTTTTTATCAAACTTTATAAAAGTTAAAATAATTCAATTTCTGGAAATGAAACAGACGGCTAACAATTATTATTAAAAGAAGTTTTAAATAATCCAACTTAGATATATAAAAATTAATTATTGGAATTTCATATAAAAAATTGACATGTGGATATAATTCTTTATTTTTGTCTAAAACATCGATTAAAACCATAAAACCTAAAGAATATGAAAAATCTAATTTATTTTATTTTCGGAGTTGTGTTAATAATTTCGGGTTGTACAAAAACTGTTTCTCCGGGAGGAGTGAGCGTTAATATTATTGGTATTGTAACAAACAGCGATAATGGCTTGCCGGTAAAAGGTGTTGAAGTTAGATGGGGCACAGGTAAGAATTTTAGTAATACATTGACAGATAAAAATGGAATGTATGCCATTACGGGCGTTCCTGCTGGTCAGAATTATACTATCGTTTTTTCAAAAACCGGATTTGCTACCCTTATGAATACTTGTGTTGCGAAAGTTTCCCTTACTGAGATAGGTTCCGAAAACTACACCGAAGTAATAGATAACAATGTCACAGTTGATTCACTCTCCGGCACAATTACCTTAACATTATTCAAACAATTATCAAATGGAACTTCGTCAATAGCTGCCGCCAATTTTTCATACAGCATCTATTTGAATAATCCTTACGATGCCCCTATTACTGGCACTTCTGATGCCAATGGTTATATTACGGTAACCGGACTACCTAAATATAGTCCTTTTACTCTGGTAATATCTCAAGTCGACGATGGTTATACTTACAATTATCGTACAGCAATAAATTTAAATTCGAACCCAATTAATAATTTAACTATTTCACCAATAGTTTCATTAGTTTATCTTGGCCTTGTTTCATCTAACCTGCTTGATAAAGACGGTAAAATATTAGGTGCTTTTACTGCTCCTCAGGCTATAGTATTTAATTTCACATCAGCATTGGATACTGCATCAGCAAGTTACAGTGTTTCGATTTCGCCCTCATTTGCCAGCGGACTAATTGTAAGTTTTCAAAATAATAATCAAACGCTTACAATTGACCCAAATACTATGACCGATTTCAAAAAATCTAAAACCTATACTTTATTTATTTCTGTGACGGCTATAAGCAATCCAGCTTACACTTATATTAAGACATTTACATTCACTACGAAATAATATGTCACATTACTTATTAAAAAGGGGATTCATTCGGGTTCCTTTTTTTTTGTTAATAAATTGAATATGTTTGAACAATCCATTATCTTTTGTAGTTGTTTATGTTTTAATTTCGTAAATATTTAATAAAAAGATGTCTGAAACAATTCTTCAAGTCACTGACGTTCATAAATCATTTAAAACTGTGAAGGCTGTGGCTGGTGTAAGCCTTGATATTGGGAAGGGCGAATTTATAGCGCTGCTTGGCCCTAATGGTGCCGGAAAGACGACACTGGTAGAAATGATTGAAGGTATCCAGAAACCTGACAGACGGAGAAATTTTATTAAATGGGAAACTTTGGGCAGGCAATGAAACCGATTTGCACCGTCATATCGGGATTTCACTGCAGGAGACCAATTTCTTTGATAAGACAACGGTTAAAGAAACCCTGGATGTATTTTCAAGTTTTTATAAACTTCCTGCTGAAAGGACTTTTGAAATTCTTGAGATCATTCAGTTAACTGAAAAAAGCAAATCTTATGTCGAAAATTTATCCGGAGGCCAACGCCAGAAACTTGCTTTAGGAATTGCTATGCTGCATAATGCCCAACTCCTCTTGCTCGACGAACCGACTACCGGCCTTGATCCCACAGCCCGCAGGGAAATCTGGAATATATTGTTAAACCTGAGGCAGGAACATAGTACTTCTATGATTTTAACGACGCATTATATGGAGGAGGCCGAATTTCTTTGTGACAGGATTATTATAATGGATAAGGGGAAAATCCTGGCACAGGGAACTCTTGACCAGTTGCTTGAACAGAAAGGATGCTACGAAATAATCGAGTTTGCTTTAAATGAACCTACCGAAGATCTTAATTTTCTTGATGAAAACGGTTTTCGTAAAAAAGAATGGGACAAAAGGATCAATGCCGGTAAATTAATGGTTTTTGATATTGTAACCCAGTTGCCAATTTTTTTAGCAAAAATTAAAAACTTTAATTTAAGTTTGAAAAATCTTGAATGTCGTAAAATGACCCTTGATGATTTATTCGTCGATATGACAGGCAGAAGGTTAAACCAATAAAATATTTTACAAAAATTAAGAAGTATAATATCAGCTTCTTTCATACCTTGGCAGTAAAATATTACAAATATTAAATTAATGAAATATCTAAACACTATCTTATACAACCAAGATAAGAACCCTGAAGGGCTCTGCGAAGTAAATATAACATGGATGTTTACCTTCGGTGAACCCTGCGGGGTTCTATCGAATCAACTGTGAGGTTATTAAATGTTTAACCTAAATATATTCGTATGAATAGGAAATTAGCGGTTATAGGGAGCACAAATATAGATATGACCATGCAGCTCGAACATCTACCAAAGATGGGAGAGACAGTTATTAATGGGGAATATTACCAGGCTTTTGGTGGCAAAGGGGCAAATACTGCCGTAGGGGCTGCACGCTGCGGGGGCAACGTGTATTTTATCACCTGTCTGGGAGATGATAACTTTTCGCCTTTACTTCTTGAAAGTTTTATAAAGGACAACATCCAAACACAATATGTTTATGCCGAGAGTGGAGTATCTACAGGCACAGCGCTAATCATGACTGATTCGCAAGGGCACAATTGTATTGGTGTTGCGCCTGGTGCTAACGATAATCTTTCTCCTGAATTAGTCGACAAGGCCTTTCCGGCAATAAAAGAGGCTGAAATAATATTGATGCAATGCGAAATACCTCACGAAACCAATAAACACATTATTGATTTATGCCATAAACTTGGTAAAAAGGCTATGATGAACCTTGCACCGGCGCGTCCTATCGAGGACGCATATCTTGCTAAACTTTATTTGCTGATAGTTAATGAAACAGAGGCTGAGTTTTTAAGTGGATGCAAAGTTGCAAGTTCCAGTGATATTGAGAAAGCTGCGGACCTGATTTTAAGCAAAGGGCCAAAAAATGTTATTATAACACTGGGCGCCCGTGGTTCGTATGTTGCCAGTGAGAGCAAACGGTATTTTGTTGAAAGTTTCCTGGTTGAAGCTGTCGATTCGACTGCTGCCGGCGACATTTATTGTGGTGCTCTGGCTGTTGCACTTACTGAAGGAAAGTCGCTGGAAGATGCTGTGAGATTTGCTACTGCCGCCGCTGCTATTTGTGTTACCCGTCTTGGAGCTCAACCTTCTGCTCCTCGGCGGATTGAAATTGAAGAATTTCTTGCAAAGCAGAAATGAGAAAACCAATTGTTCAGTTATTACTAATCCAGTTCAGGGAATTTTATCGCGAGCCGGGTATTCTTTTCTGGGCATTTGTTTTTCCAATACTTATGGCTTGGGGTTTTGGCATTGCATTTACCCACAAAACTGAACAAAAAAGAGATATTGCTTTTATCGAAAGTAGTTCCAACCCCGATTCTGCTTTTAGAAAACTTTTATCGGCCTATTCAAAAAAAGATACATTAGGAAAAGACCATATTTTAAGATATAATATCCGTTCGGGAAACGAAAAAACCGGATATACAGTTTACAGAATTATTCCTACCGACTGGGAAAAATCAGAATTAATGCTCAAAAGAGGTTCAATACTACTAATAATTGAAGAAAAAGATGGCAAAATAAATTATCATTACGATCCTTTCAATAATGATGCTCAACTGACTTATATGCAAATTACATCTATGGTCAGAAATGGAATGCCAACCTGCCCGGCCGCAGAAATCAAACCGCTTACGCAAAAAGGAACGCGCTATATCGATTTTTTAATTCCAGGGTTAATTGCTATGAACCTTATGATGTCGACCATGTGGGGCATTAGTTATTCATTAATCGAAAAACGTTCCAAAAAACTTTTACGCCGCATGGTAGCAACTCCAATGCGAAAATCGAGCTTTATGATTTCCCAGCTTTTTGCAAGGCTTACGCTCAATATTATCGAAGCTTCCATAGTCTTTATATTTGCTTATTATTATTTCAACTTCACACTGGAAGGCAGCGTTTGGGCTTTGGCTATATTGTATTTAGCCGGTATGTTATGCTTTTCCGGCATCTCAATTCTTATTTCATCACGAACAGCAAATACTTATATTGGTAATGGATTGATAAATGCAATAGTGATGCCTATGTCGGTTTTATCTGGTATATTTTTCAGTTATCATAATTTTCCTGATGCCGTAATCCCATTTATAAAATGGCTGCCTTTGACTTTAGTTGCCGATGGGCTAAGGAGCATTTTTATTGAAGGTGCTGGAATTGCTGATGTGTTTATATCTGCCATTGTCCTTTCGTTAATCGGCCTTGCAACTTTTATTGGCGGGTTGAAAATTTATAAATGGTATTAACAATATTCAAGAATCATTTTTTAATTTTATTTAAGTAGGAACAATAGCCCTCATCTGATAGAATTCGTACTTTCCCAATTTTTCTGCCGGATCGTTTTCTATAATTGAATTTATTTGGTTTTCATTCTCTACACCAACAATTCCAATTCCAAACATTCCTTTTGGATCAAAAACCGGTCCATAAACAACACAAATTTCTTTTTCAAGAAGATCTTTCCAATATGCCGAATGATCAGACATTATTTTTGCTTCTTCAGGCGATATATCTATGGGAAAGGTTGCACGCGGAGGATTTAGCTTCAGAAAATAATATTTCTTTTCCATTCAAAGTTTTTATTCAATAACTTTTTATTTTTGCATTACGAATGCTGTCAACCTTGCTTTCATTAATTTTCTCTTTGCCGTAAACTGTTTTTTCCCAATAACCATACATAGGATTTGGCAATACAATAAACCTTCTTCCGAAATCCAACTTGTGTTTTATTATGCTATCGTTTATTTGTTTTTCATCACGTTTATCAAAAGCTGCATCAAAATCTCCCAGGTTATCGCCACAAAGAAGAATAATATTATAATCTTTTGAAAATTGCTTTCTTCGTTTTTCTTTGCTACTGCTTTTTTCAGTTTTAAGGATCAAATGGCTTTTGTCGGCAAAAGGAAATTTGAATTTCTGCAAATTTCTCAAAGTAGGGTCAGCTTCTGCTATACTCCTGTTCGAAATATAAAACACTTCAACTCCTTTGACTGCGGCATATTTTAAAAAATCATGGGCTCCCGGTAAGGTATCTGCAGTTGATTTTTCAATCCATTTTGCCCATTCAGCCTGAAAATTTCTGGTGCCTGATTTGATTAAATATCCTTCATAAGGGCTATTATTTAATAATGTTTCATCAATATCGACGATGACAGCTTTTTTAATTTTCGGATCTGAACCTGCCAGGTTTTTATCGAGCATAAATTTCGCAATATTATAAGCCTGGTAGTAAAGTGCCTTCATTTCTCCGGAGTATTGATACCAGAGTACCGATTGCATAAGGTATTCATTTTTATCAGAACGCTTGCCATGATTATCATTCAATGAAACATCTTTACAAGAGGATAGAACGATTATTAAAACGAATAAAGTTGAAATTGATACCTTCTTCATACAAGTTATTTTTAAAAATTAGTTTAGGTAACAGCTTGATCCTGATTATTAAAACTCCCCATCTTGTATCCCTGAACGTCTAAGGTAATAAATTTAAATCCAAATCCTTTTAATGTATTGGTTAAATTTGAAGCAAAAGGTTCTTCGATAAGTTTAATCCTGTCGGCCTGTGCCACTTCAATTCTTGCAATATCGCCATGACAACGAACACGAACAACCCTGAAACCATGATCGATTAAATATTTTTCAGATTTTTCTACTTTTTCCAAATCTTCCGGCTTAATTTCTGTGCCGTATGGAATTCGCGAGAATAAGCACGCGTATGCAGGTTTATCCCATGTTGGAAGGTCCAAGGTTCTTGATAATTCACGAATTTCAGCTTTTGTCATCCCGACTTCTAACAATGGGCTTAAAACCCGAATCTCATTTATGGCTTTCATCCCTGGGCCTGAAATCTTTGAGGTCATCTACATTGCTGCCATCGAGAACATAAGAAATACCTAATTTTGAAGCTTCCTCTTTTATTGAACCAAATTCTGTTTTTTTGCAGAAATAACAACGATTTACTGGGTTAAGCCTTACATCATCTTCAATCTCAGTCGACTTAAGAATAACATGTTTAATTCCAATAAGCCTTGCAATATTTTTTGCATCATCGAGTTCGTATCTTGGCAATGCAGGAGAATCGATAGTAATGCCAATTGCATTTTCTCCAACAGCAATTTTTGAAGCAGCAAGTAAAAAGGAACTGTCTACACCTCCTGAAAAGGCTACAGCAACTTTCTCGAGATGCTTGAGATTTTTAATTAATAAGTCGAATTTTATATTGCTTATCATAATGCGAAAGTAGTATATAATGAACTTCTTTAAAATTTAAATACCGGAAAAATAAGCTATTTCAGCAAATCTTCCGGTACTTAAACTAACTAACTAACTAACCAACTAACTAAACTAACTAACCAATAAACTAACAATCAAATTAATTTATTGTTTAGCAATTATAAATTTTAAAACAATTTAACAGAAAAATAATTTTGAAAATTGAAGAAATCAGCTCATGAAAAAGAATAAGTTAATTTTTATGTTGATATACAACAGGCACTTAGACTTGATAATAGTTACCAAAAACATATTGTTGTACTTTGATAAATAAAAATTGTTGCCCAAAAAGATTTGATTTTTTAATTTATTGTCTATTCACTGCATATAACAAAAATTAATTGTAGTGTTGCATAAAAAGCCAAGCATAAAATATCCCTGGTTACTTCGCAATAAAAAAGAATGTACCGTCTTCGTCTTCCAACCCGGCAATTTTTCCAAATTGCGGCTTTTGCTGGTTGTTCTTACCTACAGCGCCAGAAACTTTTGAAACAATATTTTCTATTGGGATACAGGCATTGGGATTATTTGCCAATGAATTTGCAAAAGTTTTTGTGAATTGCGAATTATCTGCTGCAAGCTCATAACCTGCTGATGAAAATACCTGTGATGATTTGAATTTTGTGGCTTTCCAGTCACTGCAATCACGGTCTTTAGATTCCCCACGCATAGCCTGGTAAAATGTTGGCCTGATTCGCAAGCGTCTGTAACCACAAGCAGGTGCGTAATAATACTATAACCCTGCATGGCAGCTTTAAGCGAATTAATATTGAAATAAGTAAATTCATCTTCACGGTTGGCGTCAATAGGTATCCAATAGCCGGTACTGTTAATAAATTTGCCATGCCCAGCATACCATACCAGTAAAGTATTGACCCGGTTGCTGCGAACAAGATCGCGCAAATCAATAGAAAAGAATTTCTCCATATCTTTTTTATTCATATCTTTTTTATGAATAATGTTATGGACTTTGTATTTTGCAAGCGCAGATTTCATCAATGAAATATCTTTTACTGGCCCTTCAAGACTTGCAAATGTTTGATAATTTGAATTCTCGATAAATACGACCCAGGTCTTTCCCATTGGGTTGTCAGCGGACAGATTTGCGCTTTCGCGGTTTAAAAGGAAATCTTTTGCAGACTGGTTACCATATATATCGGTAGCTACAACAGTAATTTTGTTTTTATTTAAAATATTAACATTGGCTGAAAATGTCGGGTTCAGTTCATCAAGTTTATAACTGGCTGAAACACCTTCAATAAGTATAGATTTAACAAGGCTTTCATCTGACGCTTTGCCTTCAATATAAATATTGGGATCGTTCGAATCGATGTAAATTTCGCCATTATCTGATGAAAATGGTGCAGTTATACTAACTATTGGAGGGTCTATTTCAGTGCGGTTTAAAGCATATTTTAAATTCTGGATATTATGATATACGTCGCTAGCAGAAATACTAATTAAATTAATATTATCAATATTGACTGAAGCAATAAAATCATAAGCATCTTCATTCTTTACAAATGGAACATTTTTGCCATTGATTTGTAAAAATTCTATGTCACTCTGATCTGTTAACTGGCCTTTAAGAGTAATTTCTTTTTTGTCTTTTGGCAAATCGATAATCGATTTTTCCCTGATTTGCGGATCGAGTAACTTAACAATTGGTGGGTTCGATTCACGATTAAGTTCATAAAGGCGCTTCTTAGCTATATCGAGAAGTTTCCTTGCTTTTACATCGTATTCAGAAAGCTTAGCCAGTGATTCATAATCTTTGATGGCTGCTTTAAAATTAGCGATTTGCTCGTAGCTTGATGCCCTTTGATAATATGCTTCAGCATTTTTATCGTTTAGCATGAGTACTTTGTTAAAGTCGTTAATTGCGTTTTGATGTTGTGTAAATTGCTGATAATACTGACCCCTGATAAAATATAGCTGCTCATCTTCAGGTTTTAAAACAATAGCTTTTGAAATATCATTGATAGCACTTGGCAAATCTATTCGTTTAATATAAATTTTACTGCGTTCGATGTAAGCATCTATATTTTTAGGGTTCATTTTCAGGAGGGTTTCGCAATTCTCCATCGCGTCATTTAGTTTATCAAGCCGTATTTGTAGATCAGTCAGCCCAACATAAGCTACTTCAAGTTTCTTGTCTTTTGAGATGGCTTTTTTATAATCAGTTTCAGCAATTTCTTTGTTTCCAAGGTTATCGAGAATTACGGCCCCCAAATAAAAATTAACTGCTGTTTCCTTGTTCTTCAATGCGGCATCGCAAACTTCCTTAGCTTTGGAGAATTCCTGTTTTGCAATAAGTGCTTTTACTTTATATTCAAAAGCATCATTATTTGATTTTTTGAGAAGTAAAGCCTTATCCAAATGTGTGATTGCTTCATCATAATTCTTTAATAGATATGCCAGCCTGCCTGCTGTCACACTTAATTCAGCATTTTTTTCATCGAAAACGATTGCCCGTTTAGCATCTTCATAGGCATTTGCCAGGTCGTTATTTTTTTCATAAGCATTTGAACGATACATGTAATAATCTGTTTCCTTTGGTTTCAATTCAATAGCCTTTGTAAACTGCTCAATGGCATCTGAATATTTTCCAGCTTCTACAAATTCTTTTCCTGCCTTAACACATTGCCTTACACTTTGGGGAAAGGCGCTGGCGGCGATTAATAGGAAAACTGATAATTGAAAAATTCGTTTCATTTGATTTAGATATTTATTGTATTGTCAAACATCAAATTTAGTGATAGGATGCAATTTTTCCTAATACAATTTGAAATATTTAATAATTATAATAATAGTAAAGCGTTGAATTCCCAATTTGAATTTGTTTCTTTGGTACATTACAAATATCTGCCGCTTTTACCCCATTGCCAAAACAAACATCGGCCCTGAAAATCCTTGCCTCATCCCACATTCCGCAATTAATAAATGTTGAATGTAGTTTAGCCCCGCCCTCAATTAATATTGATTGAATTTTTTCACTAAAACAATAATTTAAAATTTCAACGGTCAATTTTGAAAAATCCACCTTTTTATAAACGATATTACCATCAATTTCGTCTTTCAGGGAATTAAAAATTATCGTTTTTATTAATCCATCGAAAATAGTATAATGTTTTGGAATTTTTAAGTCTTTATCCAGAACCATCCTTAATGGGTTTTTACCTGAAAAACTTCGCACATTTAACATTGGGTTATCAAGCATTGCTGTATTTGTACCGACCAAAATAGCCTGTTCTTCTGAACGCCATTTATGGACTAAACTTAAAGTAAGTTCATCGTTAATTAAAGTTGGGCGGTTATTTTTGTTTTGCACTCTATGGACGTCAATAAAACCATCGGCTGTTTCTGCCCATTTAAGGATAATGTAAGGCCTGTTTTTTTCATAATAAGTTAAAAACCTACGGTTAATATACCAGTTTTCTGTTTCCAGGAACCCGACTTCTACTTCAATGCCTGCAGCTATTAATTTTTCAATGCCTTTCCCTGCAACGCAAGGAAAAGGGTCGCGGATTCCAATTTTGACCCGGGGAATTTTTTTCTCTATTATCAAATCTGCACATGGTGGCGTTTTTCCAAAATGTGCACAAGGTTCAAGGTTTACATAAAGAGTTGATTTTTGTAATAGTGAAAGGTCTTTAACTGAATTTATTGCATTTGCTTCAGCATGAGGCCCACCATAAAAAGCATGGTATCCTTCACCAATAATCTGGCCATCGACAACAATTACTGCCCCGACAAGAGGATTTGTTGCAACGCGCCCAAACCCATTTTCGGCCATTTTCAAGCATCTGCGATGATATTTATCATCTTTTGAATCCATTTTTGCGTTTTATTCGTTAAACAGCTAAATTTGCAGCATGAAAGATACAATATTTATACTTTCCGATCTATTGCAATTTATGCAGGAAGAGATCGGAAACCTTTACCCGGAAAATGAATATAAAAGCATTCGGAGAATAATTTTCGAAAGATTGACTGATATACATCCTGTTGATTTTCATATTAAACCTCAATTAGAAGTTCCTGAAGAAAAATTTCTGCAAATAAAAGAAATTGTTAAGGAATTGAAAACATATAAACCTATTCAATATGTATTAGGTACTACACAGTTTCTTAGTTTGACTTTAAAAGTTACTCCATCAGTTTTAATACCCAGGCCTGAAACTGAAGAATTGGCTGACTGGATAATAAAAACCCACAAATATAACGACAATAAAATACTTGATATTGGAACCGGGACCGGATGTCTGGCAATTGCACTTGACAGGCTAATGCTTCATTCGCAAACAGATGGAATTGATATCTCAGACGAGGCTCTTGAAATTGCTGAAGAAAACTCTTATATGAACGAGAGCATAGTAAACTTTTTTAACTACAATATACTCCAGGGGCATAATGGGCCAAATTCAGACAAATTCAAGGAACATTACGATTTGATTGTCAGCAACCCTCCTTATGTTTGCAAAAGCGAGAGTTCATCAATGTTAAAAAACGTTCTTGACTACGAACCTCATATTGCTTTATTTGTTGATGATAACGATCCGTTAATTTTTTATAAAGCAATTGCCGATTTTGCAAGGATAAAACTAGAATGGGGAGGAATGCTGTACTTCGAATTTAATCCCAAATTCGAAAAAGAAATTACAGAAATGCTTATGCTAAAAGGATTTAGAAATATCCAATTACGGCGTGACATCAATGGGAAAGCCAGGATGATAAGGGCACAGGTAAAACTCTATAAGAAAGGAGAAAACCCGGAACTTGAAAAATTCAGGCAACACTGACATTTCCAAAAAGGAATTATTAATACTGGTTACCCGTTTTTGCAGCAGGGAAGAACGATGTGTGCATGATGTCCGAATGAAAATTTCTGAATTTGACCTTCCTGAAAATGAAATTTCCGAGATCATTGAATTTCTAAAAAAAGAAAAATATATTGATGAGCATAGGTATGCAGAAGCTTTTGTAAACGATAAATATAGGTTTAATAAATGGGGAAAATACAAAATCAAGTTTACTCTTAAGCAAAAACATATCCCTGAACCTATTATTTCAGAAGCGCTTAATAAAATACCTGATGAAAATTATCATTCACTTTTATACGACGAACTTTCCAAAAAGCTTCGAAACCTTCCTAAAAATTCCGATTACGAATTAAAATCAAAACTTTATCGTTTTGCTGCCAGCAGAGGATATGAAAATGATTTGATTTTGGAAGTAATTAATGAACTATTGTCTGAATATTCGAATAAATAGTAGTCCATCAATAGTTCTAATTCAGCCTCTGTTGAAATAAATTTTATTGCCTTGACGCTTTAATGGTTACCCATATGATTCCCAATTTTTCAAAATAAATACTTCTATATCTTTTGTTGTTTTTTTCTTATAAAAGTTAAATATTTAAACATTTTTTGTAAGATTTTTATTAAAAATCAAAAAAAGATAAAAATATTTCTATTTTTATAGCGAATTTTTACAAAATGCAACCAAGAGTTAATTTTTAATTTCATTTTGTAATTAAACTTCAAAAAATTAAGAGTTTACATCAATAATTCTTGATTAATTTTAATTTTTTCTTGCAGGATATTTATATTTTTTGAAAAGACAATAAAACAAAATGAAGAACCCATCAAAAAAAATCTCTCTTTTTTACTGTTCAAATTCAATTTCATCTGAAGAAATTTCCTATTGCAAATCACAATTGGAAGATGTTGAACTAAACACTATCAGTTTGCCCTGTTCCGGGAAAGTTAATTTATTGTATATTCTGAAGACTATAGAGACTGGTTCGGATGGGGCAATGTTAATGACTTGCAGGTTTGGCGAATGTAAATTCATCCAGGGAAACCTGCGGGCAAGCAAGCGGATTGAAGCTGTAGATGATCTCCTGGAAGAAACCGGTATGGGAAGGGGGCACGTTAAATTTGTCCAACTCGAAGGCAATAATAAAACAGACTTTATTGTAAACGAAATAAATAATTATAGTAAACAATTAATAAAAGTGAAAGAGGTAGTTTAAGATATAATCAAATAAGAAATGGATAGTTTATTAGCAACGAAAATTGAAGCAGGCGACTTTATCGTTACAGCAGAATATTTGCCTGATACGAATATAGATGCTGTTTTTAACGGCAATTTGAAAAACTGTGGCGCTGTTGCCATAAATATTGCCGACAACCCATATGGCCCAATTGTATCGGGCATGGCTTCGGCAATCAAATTTATAAAATCCGACATTGAGCCTGTATTTCAATTGGTTACGCGCGATCGAAACAGGATAGCCCTTCAGTCAGATATTCTGGGCGCTGCCTCTTTGGGGATAAAAAATATTTTGTGCCTTTCAGGATATCATCAAACCCTTACGGATAACCCTGAATCGGCAAACGTTTATGATGTCGATTCTATCCAGCTTATTGATATAATTAATAAGATGAATACTGAAGGGGTGCTTTTAAATGGTGAAAAGATAAAAGGTAATTTCTCGATGCTGGTGGGTGCAGTTGCAAATCCATATTTAAGGCCACTTGAGCTTAATATAATGAGGCTTGTAAAGAAAGTTAAGGCAGGCGCACGATTTATTCAAACGCAGGCTGTTTTTAATACCACTGATTTTCAGGAATGGTTAGATGCTGCCCGCAAGGAAGGCATTACAGAAAAAGTTGCGGTTATTGCCGGTATTTATCCGCTCGAAAGTTACGACGAAGCAGTAAACCTGCTAAAAAAACATACCGATTTTTATATTCCTGATTCGCACATCAAAAGAATCAAAGATGCCGGTAATGCGGAAGCACAAAAGAAAATGGGTATTTCCATCTGTGTTGACACAATTGGGAAAATTAAAGAAATGAAAGGCTTAAGCGGGATTCATATTATTTCTGGTGGAAAAGAAGATATTATCAGTGAAATAATTTCTGAAGCCGGATTATAAACAGCCAATGTTTTAATTATTTAATATGCCAATGTGCTAATAATTCAAAAGTAATTAAATAATAAAATTTAAAGGTTCATTCATTTAATCCAACTTGAGTTAAGAAAATTAATTGAATAAATTAATAGAAAGATATGCCTGAAAAATATCATATAAAAACCACCCTCGTTCAGCCCAGGCTTCCGCGCATTGGCAAATATGGGGTTGTTGATTGGAGGGAAGATTGTGCAAATTGCCACAATTGCGTTAAAAAGGCTTGTGTATATGACAGGTACAGGGAAGAAAATTCATTCATCAGGGATTTGGATGAAGTACACACACTGTATTACGAATGCATGGGTTGCTTTTCGTGTGTCCAGAATTGCACGAAGGGATTGTTGACAATGTCAATCAACTCAGAATATAAAAAGCTTGGCAATGAATATTGGACGCCTCAAATACTTGGCACTACCTGGTTGGAAGCAGAAACAGGGAAAGTTCCGGTTTCAGGTGCCGGTTACAGGGGCAAATTTTCAGGGCATGGTTTTGATTCCATGTGGACTGATATGTCGGAAATCGTGCGGCCAACACGCGATGGTATCCACGGAAGGGAATATATTAGCACATCAGCAGATATTGGAAGCAAACCATCACATCTTAATTTTGAAGGTGATAAGTTGAATACGGTTCTTCCGCCTATCATTTCGCTTCCTTTCCCGGTTATTTTTGACATGGTTTCTGAAACACACTCGCTTCCTGTTTTAGAACCTTGTATCATTGAAACAGCTAAGAATACCGGCCTTATTGCTATCATTGATTCTAAAAAATGGGAAAATATTAAACTCGAAAATAAGGAACAATACCTTAATCAAGTAGCTTTCTATTTAAACCCTGACGGGCCAAAGATTTCAAAAGATATTATCAGCAAAACGAGGCTTGTTGAAATACCTGACAGTAATGAAGTTGAAAAGCAAATAGCTTCGATAAAAAAAGATTATCCGGGAATTATAATATCGGTAAGGGTTGTTTTGAACGAAAATGCGCTAAAACGTTCTGAAGAACTGGCAAAAATTAATGTTGAAGTTATTCATTTGGTTGCAGACATCAATGGCAATGAAATAGGCGACAAAACCCCTCGGTTTATTAAAGACGTTGTGCGCGAAGTTCACGGGATGCTTATCAAAAATGAAAAGCGGGATGAAATAACACTCATTGCCGGAGGAGGCGTTGCCTTATCGGAACATGTTGCCAAAGCCCTTATTTGTGGTGCTGACTTAGTGTCGATAGATATACCACTTTTGATTGCCATCGAATGTAGGTTGTGTGAAAGTTGTAAACCTGGCGATTATTGTCCTGCAAAATTAGACAAAGATATTGATTTAAAATATGGTGCCGGACGGATGACAAACCTTATGGGTGCCTGGCATTGGCAAATGGTAGAATTGATGGGCGCTATGGGTATGCGCGAAGCACGCAGGTTACGCGGCGACGTAGGCCGTGCCATGTTTAAAGACGAATTAGAAGCAGAAATTTATGGGCCAATCTTTGGAAAACAAAATTAATCCGGCGGATTACTTACCCGAGAACACGCTAAAAACGCTTGTTCCACAAACCGTGGTAGAACGAAAAGTGGTATCTGCCCCGGCAAGATATCGCAATGAGTTTGCAAAATATATAATCTTTCGTGATGAAGAAAAATGCACTGTTTGCGGTACTTGTGTAAAAACCTGCCAAAAAGGTGTTCATGTTTTGAAACCTGGATATAAGCTGTTTGCAAATCCACTGAGTTATAAATGCAATGGTTTTATTTGCGAAAAAACCGATAATTTTTGTGTTACCAAATGTCCACAAGGCGCTTTGAAATTAGTAAAGAATCCAATGATGGAAGCGCTTGGCGATTTCAGATGGCCTGCTGATATGATGCTTGCCACCTGGCACATGGCAGAAACTGGCAATGTTCTTCCTGAAGACAGTGATTTTGAGTATGAAACCGGCAATTCAGATGGCGGCTTCGACCGGATTCGCATCAGGTTTCCTGAAAAACCTGCTAAAGTAGCTGATTATGAAATTGACATCAGCCTTGAACTTAACAAAAGAAACGATGGCCGCCCAAATATTAAAATAGATGTTCCCTGGTATGGTGGTGGAATGTCATTTGGCTCTATAAGCAATGTTACCCAGTTATCTAAAGTGCGGGCTGCAGTTGCCTGGAACACCTTTTCATGTTCAGGCGAAGGCGGGTATATGGAACGTCTGAGGCCGTACGACGACCACATGATAACCCAGGTTGCTACCGGGCTTTTTGGCGTTAGGGAAGAAACCATCCAACGTGTACGGATTATTGAATTTAAATATGCCCAGGGCGCAAAGCCTGGATTAGGCGGCCACTTATTGGGTACAAAGAATACTCCTGCAGTTGCGAAAATGCGCGAAGCGGTTCAGGGAATCCCACTATTTTCGCCATTTCCTTTTCATAGTGTGTATTCCATCGAGGATCACATGAAGCATATTGACTGGATGAAACACGTTAACCCGATTGCCCTTATTTCAACAAAAGTATCTACCCCGACAGATGTGGATATGGTTGCCGTTGGCAGCTATTATGCCGGTACTCATATAATCCATATTGATGGTGGCTATGGTGGTACTGGCGCAGCGCCCGATATAGCCAAAAAGAATATTGCAATGCCTATTGACTATGCAATTCCCAAAGTACATAATTTTCTGGTGGCCGAAGGCGCCCGTGATACGGTTACGTTAATGGCCAGCGGCGGGATACGAAATTATTATGATGTAGCCAAGGCAATAGCATTGGGAGCCGATGGTGTAATTATTGGAACAGCGGAACTTATAGCCCTTTGCTGTTTACGGTGCAGCAGATGTTCTGCCGGACGTGGCTGTCCGCGAGGTATTGCAACCACCGACCCGGGACTCATTACGCAAATGACGCTTGAATGGGGAACGCAAAGGCTAATCAATTTATACAATGCCTGGAATATTGGCTTAAAAGATATTTTAAAACGCCTTGGCATGAAAAGCATCAGGGAATTGCGCGGGCGTACCGACTTGTTAAAGCATTTAGACATCTCGAAAAATTAGAAGTAAATATTATGTATAACGATAGGATTGAAAATATTCTAAAGTCGAAAAGAAAATTGGTAGAGAATTTAGATTTTTCAACCAATTCGGTTCAGATGGAAGCTGAAGGGGGATGTGGTGTCATAGGATTTTGCTGTACCGAACCTGTTCCCGGCAAACATATCCACGAACCATCGAGGTTGATGCACAATCGTGGTAATGGCAAAGGTGGCGGAATTGCTGCAGTTGGCTTCATTCCAGAACAATTAGGCGTTTCGAGGGAAATACTGGACGATTGCTATATGTTGCACATAGCTTATCTCGACCCGGATTCGCGTGTCGATGTAGAAAAAAAGTATGTTGATCCGATATTTGATATTAAAAAATCTGCAAAACTCGATACTGTCAATGACTGGAAAAACGTTCCTGGACTTGCAGTCAAACCGCCCGATGTATATAGTTATTTTGTTAGGGTAAAAGATAATGTCCTGAATAAATTTATTTCTGAGAATAAATTTGCGAAGCTCATTCGCCGCGATGCAGAAGATGAATTGGTAAACCAGAATAGTTTCAAGTTCAACCATGAATTTTATGTAGCGACCAAGAAACAAATGGCTTTCGTAATGTCGCAGGGACGCAACATAATGATTTTAAAAGTTGTCGGGTACGCCGAAGCTGTTACACAATATTACAAAATTGACGATTTATGCGCCCATGCCTGGATAGCGCACCAACGATATCCAACCCGTGGCCGTGTATGGCATCCCGGGGGCGCACACCCGTTTACTGCAATGAATATGGCGCTTGTCCACAATGGCGACTTTGCCAATTATCATTCGGTAACCGAATATTTGAAGCAACGGAATATTTTCCCACAATTTATTACTGATACCGAAGTGTCAGCTTTAATGTTCGACCTGCTTACAAGAACTTATAAATATCCTATAGAATATATTATTGAAGCATTGGCGCCAACCACAGAATTGGATTTTGACCGCTTATCGCTGGAAAAACAAAAAATTTACCGTGCCATTCAGGCTGCTCATATTCATGGCTCACCTGACGGTCCCTGGTTTTTTATCATAGCCCGTAATATTATCGAGAGCCGCCGGTTTCAATTGATGGGGATAACAGACACTGCGATGCTTAGGCCTCAGGTGTTTGCTTTTGTTGATGGTGAAATGCAGGTTGCCTTAATCGGTTCTGAAAAGCAAGCTATTGATGCCACACTCGAAAGTCTTGCAAAAGATGATAAGAGGATATGTCCCGTTGCCGATAAGTATTGGAATGCCCGCGGTGGAAGCCATTCTGATGGCGGGACTTTTATTTTCGATATTATTCCCGATGAAAAAGGCAAATATTGTTTAGAATGTAAAGATAAATTCGGCACGCTTGTCCATATAACCGATAAAACCGAATGTTGCGATTTTACTAAGGAAACAATTACATCAGCGATTCAAACTGATTTAGAAAAAACTATTGTTGAATATGCCGAAAACGACAAAGACCTTTTTGGTTATATCAAAAGCAATATTCCAAATTGGTCATTTGATGATATTTGGGCGGCTTGTAAAATAATCAGGGAGCTTGGTAAAAATAATGCTTATACAACTAATGCACTCAATACGCTTACATTATTGAACGACCAAACATTCCCGTTAGGTGCAAAAAGGCGCAGCCATATCCTGCACATTGTCCGTTCTGAAATCGATTTACTTTTAAAAAGTATCCCAAAGATAAATTCTGTTGCAGATGATGGCATTTACCGGTTAATAGAATTTGAAACCAGAAAAGATCTTCGTAAACCAAATGGTGAAGAAAAAACTCTTGTTATAAATGCAAAATTATTTCCTGCCGAAGGCTATGAATGTGATGCAACTTACCTGGTTAATGCTTTTAAATTGGGTTGGAGAAATTTCATTGTATTCAATTGTGCCGGTCAGCGTTATATTGGATGTGGCCTGGGCAGTGAAACCCACGATGTAACTATTGATGTTTATGGCAGTTGCGGTGATTACCTTGCTTCTGGTATTGATGGGTTAAGCATTACAGTACATGGCAATGCCCAAGACCAATTGGGCCAGATAATCAAGGATGGTAAGTTTGTCGTTCATGGCGATGTTGGCCAAACCTTTTTATATGGTGCCAAAGGAGGCTCTATTTATGTCAAAGGCAATGCGGCAGGCCGTCCCATGATTAATTCAGTGGGTAAACCCAAAGTAATCATAAATGGCACAAGCCTTGATTTTCTTGGAGAATCATTTATGGCTGGCGACCCACATAATAAAGGTGGTTTCGTAGTTGTGAACGGTATTAAATTCGATGAGGAAGGACAAATTGTTCCATTGCCTGAACCATATCCTGGTAGTAATTTATTTTCTCTTGCTTCCGGTGGTGCCGCATTTATAAGGGACCCGCATAGAAAAATGGTAACCCAGCAACTCAACGGATGTATATTTTCTCCATTTACTGAAAAAGATTGGGAACTAATACTGCCCTATCTGCAGGAAAACGAAAAGCTCTTCGGTATTAAAATAGACGATTTGCTTACTATTGATGGTAAGAAGCTCAAACCAACAAGGGTTTACAGGAAAGTTGCCCCAAGTATAGAAGGCACTCCGTCAACGCCCGAAAAAGATGTGTATGGTGAGGAGGAAGAAGTTGATGAACTTATTGAAGAAGAAATGAATAAGTAAAAGTTTGGTATTAGGTGTTGGGTTTTAGCTGTTTTTATCATATTTACTGGTTATTGAATTTTGGTTCTTATATTTCATATTATTAGAAGTAGATTAATGTTAATATATTCATAATTATCATATTAGTATAATGGCATATTGGCATATTAATAAATTAACACATTAGCATTTTATGGCCATCATTATAAGTAAGGATAAAAAAGCTGACGGCTTATTAAACTCAGTTGAGGAAATTTCGGGAATTGATGTTAGAAGTTGCCTTCAATGCAAGAAATGTACTAATGGCTGTGCTGTTGTAAATCTTGTGAAAGTTCCACCATCGGAGATTATCAGGCGGTTGCAATTGAATGACGATGATGTTTTAAGCAGCGACCTGGTTTGGATGTGTGCTTCATGCGAAACATGTTTTGCCCGATGCCCAATGAAAATAAATATGGCAGCAGTTATGGATGCCTTGCGCGTTATAGCAGTTCGCAAAAATTTATCAAAACAAAAGGGAAATGTCCCGCTGTTTAATAAATCGTTCCTGAAGACTGTGAAAATGTTTGGCCGTACTTACGACCTTGGAATGATTGCAGCCTATAAAATCGGCACATCAAGCTATTTTCAGGATACAGACAAGTTCCCGATGATGCTAAAAAAAGGGAAAATAGCATTATTCCCATCATTTAAAGCAGATAAAAAATATACCAAAAGAATATTTAAAGGATTATCATCTTAGAGACGTGTCGCGACACGTCTCTACCGAATTATTGAATAAAATATATTATCAATGAAATACGCATATTATCCGGGGTGTTCGGCTGAATCTACAGCACGTGACCAATACATGTCTGTAAAGGAAGTGGCAAAAGTGTTGGACATAGAATTAATCGAGCCAAAAGGTTGGACATGTTGCGGTTCAACACCAGCGCATCATACCAATAAACTTCTTTCAGTTTCACTTCCAGCAGCCAACCTGCTAATGGCACAAAAGATGGGCCTGGATATGGTTGTGTTTTGTGCTGCCTGCTATAACAGGATGAAAGTTGCCAATCATGAAATTCAGACAAATCCAAAAATAAGAAAGGAAGTATCTGCCGCTTTATGCGAAGATTATGACGGCAGCGTTAATGTCCGTCATTTTGTTGAGGTTCTTGTTAAAGAAGTTGGGATTAAAAAATTACAGGAAACTTTTACCCACTCATTGGATGGATTGAAAGTTGTAAATTATTATGGATGCTTATTGGTCAGGCCAAATGAGGTCACCAATTTCGACAATCCTGAAAACCCAACCATCATGGATAGTTTAATAACCATCATGGGTGGCGAAAGCATTGATTGGCCGCATAAAGTTGAATGTTGTGGCGGTGGATTTGCCCTTAGCCGAACTGACATTGTTGTAGAACTCTCGAATTCCATATTGGGAATGGCAAAATCATCCGGGGCGCAATGTATGGCCGTTGCATGTCCTATGTGCCAGGTGAACCTTGATCTGCGGCAAAACGACATTAATAAAATAAAAGGCAAAGACTATAATTTGCCCATAGTTTATATTTCGCAACTTGTTGGTTTGTGCTTGGGCATTTCTCCCGAAAAACTTGGAATGGACAAATGTGTTGTTTCGCCAAAACCAATTATTGAGAAAGTAAAAGTGTTTTGATTGAAGAATCTTGAAAGGGTTATAAAAAATATATATGGCTACGAACAATAAGAAAAAAATGGTAGGGGCTGTGCTGGTCGAAGGCGGTGGAATTGCTGGTATCCAGGCATCTCTCGATCTTGCCAATTCGGGATATAAGGTTTATTTAGTCAACCGTTCAGCTTCTATTGGCGGTATGATGTCGCATCTCGACAAGACTTTTCCCACAGGCGATTGCGCTATTTGTGTTATTTCGCCCAAATTGGTTGAATGTTCAAGAAATATGAATATTGAAATACATACCCTTTCGGAACTTGAAAAAATTGAAGGAGAACCTGGGAATTTCAAAGCATATATAAAAAAATCGCCGCGCTACATCAACGAAAAAATATGTAACGATTGTGGCGATTGCACCAAAGCATGCCCTGTTGAGCTAAATGATAAATTTAATCGTGATTTAGGTGTCCGCAAGGCCGTTCAGAAATATTTTGCACAAGCAGTCCCCAACATGCCCAATATGCTTAAATTGGGACATGCGCCATGCAAAGTAAAATGTCCTGCAAATATTAATATCCAGGGTTATATCCAGTTAATTAAGAAAAAAGAATATGTTAAGGCTGTTAACCTTATAAGACAAAGAAATCCACTCGCTGCAATATGCGGGCGCGTGTGCCCTGCGCCTTGCGAAACTGCTTGTACACGTTCAAACGTGGATAGTGCGCTGGCCATCCGTCAACTTAAAAGGTTTGCTTCCGATCAGGAAATTAATTTGATAAAATCAGGTGAATTGGCGATGCCTGAAATTAAATCGCCACAAGTTGGTGCAAAGAAAATAGCCATTGTAGGCGCCGGGCCATCAGGGTTAACAGCCGCTGCCGATTTAGCTGAGAAAGGTTTTGCTGTAACCATATATGAATCGAAAAACACTGCCGGCGGGATGCTTTATTGGGGCATTCCACAATACAGGCTTCCAAAAGATATTCTTGATTATGAAGTTGAACTGATAAAGCGTAAAGGTGTCAACATTGTGTTGAATTGCTGCGTTGGAAAGGACAAATCCATTGCTGAGCTACAGAAAGAAAATGATGCTGTTTACATGAGCGCTGGCGCACATGTGAGTAGAAAACTGGGTATTGCCGGAGAAGATATAAAAGGCGTTGACTATGGCGTGGAATTTCTGAAACAAGTTGGCAATGAAAATGATAAGCCAAAAGTAAAAGAACATGTTGTAGTTATTGGCGGTGGTAATGTTGCAGTTGATGTTGCGCGAACAGCACTCCGTCTTGGCGCTAAAAAAGTGGAACTTGTTTCGCTCGAAAAGCGCAACGAAATGCCGGCTTACAAAGAAGAAATTGAATCAACCCTTGCCGAAGGGATTATTATCCGAAACGGCTGGGGGCCAAAACAAATACTTGGCAATGGTGTTGTAACCGGAATTGAGCTAAGACAATGCCTGAGCGTGTTTGATAACAATGGGAAATTCAACCCAACTTATGACGACAACAATACAATCACTATAAATTCAGCCCAGGTTATTGTTGCGATTGGCCAAATGGTTGATGGCGACCTTACAAAACACATCGGGGTTGACATGGAAAGAGGTTGTTTCAAAGCCGATCCGGTTACCCTCGAAACATCAGTGAAAGGAATTTTTGCAGGAGGCGATAATGCTGCCGGTCGGGGTAGCGTAATTCAAGCTGTTGCCGCCGGGAAACGTGCTGCTGAATCCATTGACCGCTATCTGAATGGCGATGAAATGTTGACCAATCGTTTTGAACATACTATAAAACCTGTTCCTGAAGAGCTTCTTCCTTCCATCAAACAAGTTAAAAAGAAAATACGCGCCACGGCAATTGAGCTTCCTGTTGAAAAACGGGTAAATAATTTTTACGAAATTGAAGGTTCATTTTCTGTTGATGATGCTTTAGCCGAAGCCGAACGATGCCTCAATTGTGCCCAGTGTTCTGAATGTATGGAATGTGTGTCGGCTTGCGAAAAGAAAGCCATTGACCACAACATGAAGGAACAAACCATTGAATTGGAAGTTGGGGCGGTTGTCCTTACTCCCGGTATCGAGGAATATAATGCTGAACTAAAAGGTGAATATGGGTTCAACCGCTATTCTAATGTTCTTACCAGTGTCCAGTTTGAACGCATGCTTTCTGCTGCCGGTCCTTATAGCGGCCATGTTGTGCGCAGGGATGATGGCAAGGAAGCAAAGCGGATTGCCTGGATTCAATGCGTCGGTTCGCGCGACTCGAAATGCGGAAATGATTATTGCTCCTCTATATGTTGCATGGCCACTACAAAACAGGCCATGATTGCATCAGAACATCTCAATGGGATGCAGGGCACTATCTTTAATATGGACATCAGGGCTTTTGGCAAGGATTTTGACCAGTATTACGAGCGTGCCAGGGCAATGGACAATATCAATTTCATCAAAAGTATCCCTTCCAGGATCATCCAAATGCCTCAAACCAACGATTTGAGGTTAGGTTTTACCAATCCCGGAAAAGGTTATTTTGAACAGGAATTCGACATGGTAGTGCTGGCCGTTGGGTTGGATCCAAAAGCAACAGTTACTGAAAGTATCCGCAAACTTGGAATTGAAATAAACGATTACGGCTTTTGCAAAACCGACAGGCTATTGCCACTTATCACTTCTAAACCAGGCGTATTTGTAGGTGGAGCTTTTCAGGAACCAAAAGACATCCCTGAAACTGTGATGCAGGCAAGTGCCGCAGCCTCTATGGCAATGGAATTGCTATCCCCGGTAAAAAATACGCTGATTACTTCAAAAGAATATCCTTACGAACACGATGTTACCGATGAAAAAGCACGGATTGGTGTTTTTGTTTGTCATTGTGGTATAAATATCGCCGGGACTATTGATGTGGAAAAAGTCACGGAATCAATTAAGTCCCAGCCAGGGGTTGTTTTTGCTTCCCATACAATGTACACATGTTCCGAAGCAAGTTTATCGAATATCAAGGAACAGATTGTAAAGAACAGGTTGAACCGCGTTGTTGTGGCTTCCTGTACTCCGCGTACACACGAACCGATTTTCAGAGAAACCTTGCGCGAAGCAGGATTAAACCCTTACCTGTTTGAATTGGCCAATATCAGGGATCAATGTTCATGGGTACACTCGTCAATGCCGGAAGCAGCGACTGTGAAAGCAATTGAACTTGTCAAGATGTCTGTTTCCCGCGCCAGGAATTTGTTCCCCCTGGAAGGTGAAAAAATACCTATCCATCAGAATGCAGTTGTGATAGGAGGCGGCATTAGTGGAATGTCTGCAGCATTATCATTAGCCGAGCAGGGTTTTGACGTTGAGTTGATTGAAAAATCATCTCAATTAGGTGGAAATTTGATGTATGTACATAGTACGCTGGAAAATGAAAATCTTGAAAAATTCAAAGCCGACCTGATTGAAAGTGCCAATACACACAGAAATATTGACTGTCATCTTAATTCGGAGGTTAATAGTGTTGTCGGGCATATTGGGGAATTCAAAATTAAAATAACAAAAGATGGTAAACCAAAAGAACTGACATGTGGTGTCATAATTATTGCGACCGGAGCTAAACCTGCTGAAGCAAAAGAATTCTCATATGGTTCAGTTAAAAATGTAATAACACAATTAGAATTGGAAGCAATTCTGAATAAAAATAAATTAGAAAAGAAAGACAAGACTTATGTGATGATTCAATGTGTCGGTTCGCGTAATTCCGATAAACCATATTGCAGCAGGATTTGTTGCTCGATGGCAATTAAAAATGCCCTGGCGATAAAAAAGCAAGATACAGATGCCAACATTTACATACTTTACAGGGATATCAGGACTTATGGTTTTAGGGAAATTTATTACAAAAAAGCACGTGAAGCAGGTATAGTCTTCATTAGGTATGACGAAGCAAATCCACCTAGTGTGTCTGAATTAAATGGCGTATTAAACTCAGTGAAAGTTGAGAGTCCCGATTTTCCTGAAACAATAATTATTGAAGCCGACAAACTGATTTTAAGTACTGGTATTGACGCCAATGAAGATAATGCCAGGATTTCAAATATACTTAAAGTCCCGCTTAATGCAAATGGGTATTATGTAGAGGCCCACATGAAATTGGAACCGGTCGATTTTGCAACCGAAGGATTGTTTCTTTGCGGGTTGGCACATTCTCCAAAAATGATAGACGAGAATATCTCCCAGGCCAAAGCCGCTGCTGCAAGGGCTGCAACCATTATTTCAAAAACGCATCTTGAAATCGGGGCGCAGGTTTCCATCGTTGACCAAAATAAGTGCATTTCATGTATGACATGCGTAAAGGCTTGTCCTTATGGAGCCCCGTTCAGCAATTACGATCATAAGGCTGAAATTGAAAGGGCCAAATGCATGGGTTGTGGAATTTGTGTTGCCGAGTGTCCCGCCAGGGCAATTCAGCTCAATCATTTCAAATCAGATCATTTTAAAGTTATGATAGACAATTTATTTAATATTGTAGAAACCGTGTGATATGGACAATAATTCTTTTGAACCAAAAATCTTAGCCTTTTGTTGTCATTATTGTGCTTATGCATCGGCTGATCTGGCCGGATCGATGCGCCTTCAGTATCATCCAGGGGTGCGGATTATCCGTACACCTTGTACAGGTAGGTTAGAGGTTGAGTATTATCTGAGAGCAATTGAAAACGGGGCAGATGGGGTATTGATTGCAGGATGCCTGGAAGGAGGATGCCACTTTATTGACGGCAACCTGTATGCTAAAAAACGTGTGAATGCTATCCGAAATATGCTTGAAGAGTGCGGTATTGAGAAAGAACGTTTACGAATGGTGAATATTTCAGCAGCTATGGCTAAAAACCTGGTAGATGTGATTAATGAAATGGTTGGCACTATAAAACAATTAGGGCCAAATCCTATAAATAAGAAAGAAACAGCTATTAAGAATTAGGTGTTAGGTATTGGCTATTATAAACTAAAACCCAACGCCCAAAACCAATTGAAATATAATAATGAATTAATACAAATTACTTAACAAACTAATAGGAGAGTCAACAATGATAGTTGCCCAGAGAAAAAAAATCCCGGATATTCTCGATATCGTTAAGGAGCATAAAAATGTATTGGTACTAGGATGTGGGACGTGCGTTACAGTTTGCTTGGCAGGAGGTGAACGTGAAGTTTCTATTATATCCTCGGCATTACGCATTGCATCAAAGAAAGCTGACAAGCAAATAAAAGTCAATGAATTAACAATTGAACGCCAGTGCGATAATGTGTTTATTGAGAGCGCGGCCGAAGAAATTAAAAAGAATGATG
>CAVSGB010000112.1:0-10371 GCA_963726845.1 uncultured Bacteroidota bacterium
TGAATCCATTATAGGTTTTAAAAAGGAAGAAATTATATCAAAAACAGTTAAAGAAATAATGCCGGAAACGGAATATTTCTGGATTGAGCGATATGGATCTGTCGCTCAAACCGGTCTCCCGATAAAGTTTGAGGATTATTCTAAAGTTCTTGATAAATATTTTGATGTCACCGCATATTGTCCTAAAAAAGGCTTTTTTGCTATTGTAGTGAATGACATTTCTGAAAGAAAACAAACAGAAGCAGGATTAACTGAAAGTGAAGAAAAGTATCGCAAATTGGTGGAACTTTCCCCGGATGCTATATGTATTTATTCACAACGAAAATTAATATATGTAAATAAATCTGGTATCAAACTAATTGGGGCAAGAAGTGCTGATGAAATTATTGGCACCGATATATTTCAATTCGTACATCCCGATTATCATAATTTGGTAATTGAACGTGCCGAAAAACCCTGCAAAATAAAGAAATTTCACCTGTAATAGTTGAAAAATTTGTTAAACTTGATGGAACAGTTATAGATGTTGAGGTTTCTTCAACGCCTATAATTCAAAATAAGAAACCTTCAGTACAGGTAATAGTAAGGGATATTACAGAACGCAAAAAAGCAGAACTGGCATTGCGAAAAAGTGAAGAAAGATTTGCTATGGCCATGGAAGCAGTAAATGATGGTGTATTTGAATGGAATTTACAAACCAGCGAAATTTACTTCAGCCCTAAAAATTATACAATGCTTGGTTATTCGCCGTATGAATTTGAACCAACCCACTTTAACTGGATTAACCTTATCCACCCGGACGACAAACAAATGGTAAACCTAAATTTTAATGAACATGCAAAAGGCAATACCCAGTCGTACGAAACAGAGTTTAGAATGCGCACAAAAGACGGCAATTTCAAATGGATACTTGAGCGTGGTAAATTATTATTAAAGGGGCCAAATGGCGAAGCCCTGAGAGTTATTGGAGTTCATTCAGATATCGATTTGAGAAAGAAGGTTGAAGATAACCTTATTAGGGAGCGCGATTTTACTTCGCTCATAGCCCAAACAAGTCCGGTCGGTATTATTTCTTCAAATGTTTCTGGAGAAATAATATTTGCCAATGCAGCTGCCGAAAAGCTTTTATGTCTGAAAAGAGAAACTGAAAATATTTATAAAATCCCCGATTTAAAAATTACTGATATGGAAGGCAATATTGTTTCCATAGAAAAGGTCATTTTTGAAGAAATAAGCAAATCAAAAAAATCAGTAATCAATTTGCAATATTGTTTACTTTGGCCAAATGGTTACCGTAATTATGTTTCCATTAATGCAGGCCCTATATTGTCCTCAACCGGAGAATTTGAAGGACTTGTAACAATTATTAATGATATTTCAGCCAGTATAAATGCCCAAACTGAGTTGGTAAAAGCTAAAGAACTGGCAGAAGAAAGTGATCGTTTAAAATCTGCATTTTTAGCAAATATGTCTCATGAGATTCGAACACCAATGAATGGAATTATTGGTTTCTCAGGGCTTTTAAGTAAAGATAATCTTTCAGAAGAAAAACGAAGTAACTATATTAGAATAATTCAAAACAGTACGACTCAATTGCTGACTATTATTACAGATATTTTGGATATTTCAAAAATTGAGGCTGGACTTTTGCCAATTTATGAGCAGAAATTCAATATAAATGAAATGCTTGACGAACTTTTAGCCCAATTCGAAATAGAAAAGAAGCAAAAATTTAAAGATGAAATCGAACTTAAAATTCAAAAAGGGTTTGAAAATAATGAAGCCGAAATATTTTCAGACAGGGCAAGGATTTACCAGGTTGTTTCTAATTTAATTGGCAATGCAATTAAATTTACCGAGAAAGGGGCAATCGAATTCGGTTACAAAGTCATTAATAAAGAAAAATTAATATTTTTTGTAAAAGATACAGGAATTGGTATTAATCGGGATAAACAGGCAATAATATTTGAGAGGTTCCGACAGGTTGATGATTCGACCAATCGAAAATATGGCGGAACAGGTTTAGGACTTGCTATATGTAAAGGACTTGTAAGTTTGCTCGGCGGAAAAATATGGGTCGAATCCAATCCAGGTAATGGTTCGGTTTTTTATTTTTCATTAAATTACAAGCCTATTACAGCCCTTATTCATCCGAAACTCCAGGAAACAGTAAATGAAGTTTCAATTTATTCATTTTACGGAAAGTCAATTCTGATTGTCGAAGACGTAGAAGACAATTTTTTACTACTTAAAGAGATTTTAGATGAAACCAATGCTAATCTTTTGCGTGCTTCAAACGGCAAGGAAGCAATCAAAATAGCAAGACAAAATAAATCGTTAAATCTGATACTTGTTGATATACAGTTGCCAGATATTAATGGATACAAAGTAACAAAACAAATTAAATCATTCTATCCCAAATTGAAAATAATTGCACAAACTGCATATGGTTTATCTGGCGATAGGGAAAAGGCTTTAGATGCTGGTTTCGATGACTATATTTCTAAACCTATAATCCGCAAAACATTTTTAGATTTGATAAACAAGTATGTTTAGAATTGCTAATTCTTCTTTAGTCTTTTGCATTATTGACGCACAGAAAAGCAATCCTTACCACTTATTCTTTCACTTTAACAAATTATAACAGTTATATTAAAATTTCCCTTAAATTTCAAGCCTTTCAATAAAACATTTTTTCTTATTGATCGTTAAACAGGCTGAAAATCCTGAATATTCAGAAAAAGTTATTAACAATATACCTGTTAATAGTCCATAATTCCTGTATTTTCAGCGTTTCAGGGTGGGGATAATTTTCACAAACACACCTACCAATGTTTTTTAAAAACGTTATATAATTGCATGTCTTTAAGAATGCCATTATGGAACATTTTACAACATATGGGTATTTTGTTGGTTACAAGTAGCTATGAACCTTAAAAAATTAATTATTAAAAATGGAAAATTCGAAAATGGTTGACGTACAACCCCAATTAGAGGCCTTAATAGAAGACGCAGAACCTCCGAGTCAACAAGTAGAAAACACAGTACAATTATTCCAGACAGATTACAAGCCCGGTTTCAGAAGATCCTCTGAAAAAATCGGGTTCAGTGAACATTCCCTCGAATTTTATTCGCGCAACTTTCCCGGAAGCACGCCAGCCGACTGGAGCAGTTGGCAATGGCAAATCAGGAACAGTGTTACAAGTACTTTTCAACTCGAAAAGCTGATACATCTATCTGACGAAGAATTTAAACCTACCGGAAACAATAAAGATGTATTGCCACTTAGGATTACACCTTATTATGCAAGCCTTATAGCAGGAAACATTCGTTCGAAGGAAATTCGTAAATCTGTTGTCCCGACTTTTTATGAAATGATTTCATCGGAAGGCGAAGCCAGTGATCCGCTGTCCGAAGGCCACGATAGTCCAGTTTCAAACATCGTTCATCGTTATCCCGACAGGGTTTTATTTTTAGTTACCGGATTTTGTTCTACATACTGTCGTTATTGCACACGCTCACATATGGTTGCCAAAGACAAATGCCATATTGGTATTAAAGCCTGGGCACCTGCGATAGAATATATCCGGCAGCATCCCGAAATCCGTGATGTGCTTATTTCTGGTGGCGATCCACTTACTATGCCCGATACGCATATAGAATATTTGTTGTCGAATTTACGGCAAATTCCACATATCGAAATAATACGTATGGGAACGAAGGTACCAGCTGTATTGCCTCAACGAATAACCAGGTCACTTGTTAATATACTTAAAAAATACCATCCATTATTTTTGAGCATCCACTTCACACATCCTGACGAATTGACACAGGAAGTTAATGAAGCCTGTAGCAGGCTTGCGGATGCAGGAATTCCACTTGGTAGTCAAACTGTATTATTGAAAGAGATAAATGACAATGTGGAAACCATGAAAAAACTGATGCAGGGATTACTGAAAAACCGCGTAAGGCCATATTATATTTATCAGTGCGATCCGATACTTGGTTCGGCACATTTCCGTACTCCGGTTGAGAAAGGATTGGAAATTATAAAAGGTCTGCGCGGGCATACGAGCGGATACGCAGTCCCTCATTATGTTATAGATGCACCGGGAGGAGGAGGAAAATCCCATTATTGCCTGAATACTTTGTAGGACGCGAAGGAACTGACGTACTTATCCGAAATTATGAAGGAAATATTTACCGTTATCCGGATATAGTTAAATGATATTATTTTAAATTTGATATTGAGGCCCTCTTTTATTTGAAAGAGGGTTTTTTATTGTATAAAAAACCTTTCAACTTTTTGTGGATAAGAAATAATCATACAAATTTGTAACTTTGAATATATTAAATTATAGAATTTAATTAAAAACCTACAATATGTCAGGACATAGCAAATGGTCGAAAATTAAAAGGGCAAAAGGTGCTTCCGATGCCAAACGCTCGAAAATATTTTCAAGGATTGTTAAAGAAATTCAAGTCGCGGTAAAAGAAGGTGGCCCAAGCGAAGATGGCAATCCACGGCTTCGGTTGGCTATTCAGAATGCCAAAGGTGTAAATATGCCCAAAGACAATGTTCAACGGGCTATTAATAAAGCAAGCAGCGAAGGGGGCAACCTCACTGAAGTTACTTTTGAAGGATACGGACCTGGCGGCGTTGCAATATTTATTGAATGTTTGACGGATAACAATAACCGCACTGTTAGCAACATCCGGTCAATATTTAATAAGCGTGGCGGTAACATGGGCACAAACGGTTCACTTAGTTTTCTTTTCGAACGTCAAGGCGTTATTACTGTGCCAAAAGGGAAATTTGACCCTGATGAATTTCAACTTGATATTATAGATGCAGGCGTTGATGAAGTTGAAGACGAAGGAGATGTATTTGTGCTGACTTGTTCATTTGAAAATTTTACGAATGTGCGTAAGAAACTCGAACAAATGCATATTGAGGCCCAAAATGCCGAATTGCAGCGTATCCCTAACGATTATAAGAAAATTGACCCTGATGTTGCAGCCAAATTAATCAGATTGGTTGAAGATTTCGAAGAAGATGAAGATGTGCAGAACGTATTTCACAACATGGAAATGACGGACGAAATAGCAAATGCTCTAAATTAATTCTACTTTGGAAAATCGTGTTTATTTTGATAAAATATTGAATGTTAATAAGATAATAAGGTTGTATTTTTTATTAAATATTTTCCTACTAAGGTCGAAAAAAATAGAAATATGGTTTTTTAAAACAGCGACAAGACTATTTGTATATTTTTACAACCTTAGTTTTATAAAAAACCTTAGTAGAAATCCAATGCGAGATTTGACCAAACCTTATTACCTTATTTTTATGCAATAAATTAATTTTTAACATTATAAACATTATTTCAATTTATTTAATATGAATTAGTTACAAACTTATATCGAAGTATTATTTAGAAAATAGCATAATAATTCATTATAGTACGGTTCAATAAATAAAATCTGATGCACGAACTTATCTATGTACCTTTTTGGTAATGAAATATTTTATAAAAATATGAGAAAAGCTTTCTTTATTTTTTCTGTCCTGTTGGTTATAATACCCGCCTGCAACTATAATAAGCCGAAACTTTTTCCTCCAGTAAACCTTACCTGCGAAAGTGAAATAGCCCCGATTGGAATGGACAATCCAAAACCTGAATTTGGCTGGCAATTGAGCGATACTTCGAGAGGTACGAAACAAGTAGCTTATGAAATAATTGTTGCAACAGACCCAGGTTTATTGAATGAAAAAAAGGCCGATATGTGGAATTCCGGGAAAGTAATTTCCGATAAATCTCAATATGTCAAATATACCGGGAAGCCTCTGGAATATTCACAACGTTACTATTGGGCAGTTCAGTTTTTCGATTCATCTGGAAATCCAATGGGTTTTAGTAATAAGGCTTTTTTTGAAACCGGAATAATGAACAATTGGAAGGCAAAATGGATTTCAGCTCCAAAAAATCTGGAAAAGTCACCATCTGTTCAGTTCAGGAAAGACATAGTTATTACAAAAAAAATTGCTGAAGCCAGGGCTTATTCATCAGGATTGGGTATTTACGAATTTCATATTAATGGCGAAAAAGTCGGAGACCATCAACTTTCACCCGGTTGGGACTGTGTTTGAAAAAAGAATTCAATACCAAACTTACGATATTACTTCACTTTTAAAACAAGGTAAAAATACTTTGGGTGCAATAACAGCCAAATTCTGGCCGGGAAACGAAAAGCAGCAATTCATTTTGCAAATAAGAATAAGAAATATCGATGGATCAACAGAATGGTTTTGTACAGGTGAAGGTTGGAAGGCACAATTATCTGCAATTACTGATTGTGAATATGAAAAAGGTGAAAAGTGCGACTTAAGAAAATTGAATGATGGTTGGGACAAGCCTGATTATAATGATAACAGTTGGTTCAGTCCAAAAGTTTTTAATAATGAATTAAATCTTGTATCGCAGCAAATTCAGCCGGTTATAATAAAACAAAATTTGATGCCAATAAAAAATTTAAAATTAAGGAAAGGCCATTATATATTCGATATTGGAGAAACAATGCCTGGCTGGATAAAAGTTACAACAAAAGTAAAAAATGATGAAAAAATTATAATTCACTACCTGGCAAACTATAATTTCAGGGAAAATAAAACTGGGAAAACAATTGGAACAGATGAAATTATGTGTAATGAAAATTCGCAAATAAAGTACGAACCGAAGTTTGCCTATCATGTTTTCAGGTTTTTTGAAGTAACCGGATTACCTGACGAAATTAATGATAGCACAATAGTTGCCAGAATTGCAATTCCTGATATCGAAATTACAGGCCAATTCAATTGTTCTAACGAACTTATTAATAAAATTTATGCAAGCATTGCCCGTACTGGCAGGAATAATTTGATTTCAACTTTAACCGGTATGCCTGATACAGAATCACGAAAAGGATCACCAGTCAGTGCCCAGGCATATTGCCAGACTGCCCTGTATATATTCGATATAAAAAAGGCCTTTGCCAAGTATATGGATGACTTGAAAGATTTGCAAGGTACAAGTGGAAAAATTCATTTTCTGCCAGGCAATGGCGAAGGCACATATTCACCTGGCTGGCCAGATGTAATGACTGTATTGCCCTTGAAAACATTCATTGCTTCTGGCGACAGGCACATCCTGGAAGATAATTACGATGCAATTAAATCGTGGCATAACTCTCAACAACACGAAAGCGATGCGGCTGTGCCACCATACATGCACAACCGCGAAGGGAACGGCGATTTATTTTCGACTGAAATTACTCCCGTTCAGCCTATCGGTTCAGTCTATTATTTTTATTCAACATCAAATTTGTCAGAAATTGCAAAAGCACTTGGTAAAAATGACGAAGCAACCAGTTACATGGAACTTTCCGGATTTACAAAAGATCAGTTTAGCCAAAGCTATTTAACATACAGGATTGCACGTTATTGGGCTGAAACACAAACGGCACATGTGCTGCCACTTACAGTAGGCCTTACGCCACTATCTCATTCGCAACGTGTTGCAAATTTTATCGCGGCAGATATAAAGAAAAATGATATACATCCGGCTACAGGGGTTTTGACAACTCAATTTCTTTTGCCATTGCTGAGCCAATATAACCATCACGAACTTGCTTACAAACTTTTCACTCAAACGACAAAACCATCCTGGGGTTATATGGTCGAAAAAGGTTCTTCAACAATCTGGGGTTCATGGGATGGAAACGAAGAAGCTTCGAATTATCAACTTGCTTTTGCATCTGCTGGCGAATGGTTATATTCATATTTGGCTGGCATAAGGCCCGATTCAAGATATCCCGGTTACAAGCACAGTATTATCGATCCAAATCCTGCCGGAGATTTAAAATGGGCCGAAGCTAGCCTTAAAACCGGTTATGGAAAATTATATGTTCGATGGGAAAGAATGAACGGGAAGTTGGCTGTTCATGTTGAAATTCCATCGAATACCTGGTCTACACTTATGCTTCCGGTTAAAAATGCCAAAACAGCCGTGATAAGTTTTGAAGGATCAAGTATAGTTGTCAAAGGTAAAGCAGCTGAAAATTGTCCCGGATTTATAAAATTCAGGGGATTCGATGCCAATATGGCTGTACTGGATGTTCAGAGCGGGAAATACATGTTTATTGTTGAATAAAAAACCTATTTTCTTTTTGGTTTTTTCTTACCGGATTGTTTTTCTAATTTTCTAATATAAGAAGTTAATTCTATCGAGTATTTTTCAGTTTGTTCTTTCATGAAAATCCTGTCCATCTCGCCAGGCTTTTTATCAAAGTAGGTTTCCCGAAAAAAATGAATAGTCCTTGCTCTGCCGTTATCAGTAAACTGAAAATAGCCCTTCGAAATTAACATTCTTGGGATTGAATTGGTATTTTGAGTGTATGATTTCAGTTCAAGTTCTATTTTCCCTTTTTCGGCTAATAGTTTCCGTAGGTATGTAGCCTTGTTTTTATAATTTAAATATTTGAACGAATATTCCACGAGATATTCATTTTCCTTTTTCTCTAATACTTTAATTTCATCAACATTTATAACTGTTTTCTTTAAACTGTCGGTATTAAAAAAAATATTCAATAATTCATTTACGCTCAATGATGATTGAATTTCTATATCGATTGTACATTTATTTTTATCAAAACTAACACCCGCATTCGAATTTTTCAGATTGAGAGCAATTAGAATAATTATTATTATAAAGGATTTTGCTGCACTCATAATTAATTGAAAGTTATTTTTATAATTGCATTAATATTGGAAGAAAAATATTATTCAAATCAAATTTGAAATTATTTATTTTTAGCCAAAAACGCAAAAAATGGTTACTTAATTTTTAATCTTTCTTCTATTTTTTAAACAATCTTGTTGATACAAGGTAACTTTTTAAAATATTTCGTTTAGAAGTTTAATTTATTTCCTTCTCGATTTGTCAATTCTTTCTACTTTTGCGATTGGTCATTTAAAAAACAATAAATATGCCTGCAAAGAAAGTATTAGACATAACCAAAGATTTAAAGTGGATTGGTATCCAGGATAAAGACATAGTTACTTTCGACATTGTCATGGAGACAAAGCATGGAACAACATATAATTCCTATTTTATCAATGCTGAAAAGAAAACTATAGTTGATACAGCAAAAGATAAATTTAAGGCAGAATATTTAGAAAAAGTAAAGTCAGTTACCGATCCTTCGAAAATAGAATATATTATCTGCAACCATACGGAACCTGATCATTCAGGATGTTTGAAATTTCTACTGGAACTAGCCCCAGATGCTGTTGTAGTGGGCAGCGGCCTGGCAATAAGCTACCTGACTGAAATGATGGGCATACAATTTAAAAGCCTGAAAGTCAAAGACGGGGATACACTCGATCTGGGAAACAAAAAAATCAGGTTTATAGGTGCGCCGAACCTGCACTGGCCTGATAGCATCTATTCATATCTTAAAGAAGACAATATCCTGTTTACTTGCGATTCGTTTGGCGCACATTTTTGCCATGATGAAATGTTCGATGACCTGGTTGGAGATTATTCTGAGTCTTTCAAATACTATTTCGATGTGATCTTGCGTCCATTTAGCAAATTCATGTTAAAGGCGATTGAGAAAATAAAACCTCTCGAGATTAATTGTATTTGTCCTGGACATGGTCCAATTCTGCGATCAAGTTGGCTCGAGAAAGTGAAACTTTCTGAACAATATTCAAATGAATATCTTGGAATGTTAAGTAATTGTGACAAACGGATACTATTAGCTTATGTTTCTGCTTATGGATATACTGCAATTATGGCTAAAAAAATTGCTGAAGGGATCAGGGCAAATAGTAATTTTGAAGTTGACCTCGTTGACATTGAACATATATCATTGGGTGAATTGGATGAAAAAATTGTTAAGAGCAATGCAATAATTATTGGATCACCTACTATTAATCAAAATACTCTTTTGCCTGTATATAAGATGTTTGCTGTTATAAACCCGATACGCGATCATGGTAAACTTGCCGCAGTATTTGGTTCTTATGGCTGGAGCGCGAAGCAGTGGGAATTATTGAAAGTCTTTTAAAAACCCTTAAACTGAAATTATTCCAGGAAGGGTTATCGGCTAAATTTCTCCCGTGTGGGGGCAAAGCAGATCAATTTATTGAGTTTGGTAAAAAATTTTCTGAAGAAATGGCCAAAGTTAAGGATATAAAAGAATAAAAATGTTCTCAAAAAGAATTATTCAAAAAGTATTTTTTATTTCGTTTTCGTTATTTTGATTACTTCTGTCGGAAGTCGATATAAACATCAGACATTCAACTCCAAGAAGGCCATTTAAATATCC
>CAVSGB010000113.1:0-13102 GCA_963726845.1 uncultured Bacteroidota bacterium
AACCCGGTGTTTTTCTGAGCATTTTTTTTATCTCTTTGGCCTTTTCTAATGCAGTTTGGTTATCAGGTACGTAAACAAGCACACGATTATATGAAACAAGGGCTTCTTCATACTTTTGCTTTTTAAATAAGCCATCGGCATTTATTAATTCTGCCGCTACCAACTTATTTTTGGCATTAACGATACCTGACCTGATAGTATTTAGTTGCCCGGAAACAGACTTTTTAATATCTTCTTCAATTAGAAAACTTTTAGGGTTAAAGTAATAATATAGCACAGGTTTATTAAACATAGCAATTTTCAATCCCGGAAAATATTCAAAAATCTCAATTTCATTATCAGTTGATATTTCTATGCCTCCTTTTTTTAAATCTTTGTCTGGGATATTAGTTTCTAAATGAATTCTTTCAGTTATATAATCCTTTTTTATAAATTCGAGGATATATGTTTTATTATGTTGAAGATAAAGATGAAAACTACCCTGACGATTTGAAGAAGTAGATACGACTTTATTATTGTCGAGAAAAACGTTTATAATTACACCTGGAACATAAAAATTTACATTTTTTACGTTACATTCATATCGGAATGAATCCGATGGCGCTTTAATGAAAGCAAAAGTTTTGTTTACCTGTGCGCAATAAATTGTTAAAAGAGATAAAACAAATAAGTTTTTATAGTACATTTTGGGTTTCATTTTTTTGATAATCTTTAGGAGCTTCTATTCAAAATTAATCAATAATCGATATAAAAACTTTAAATATTTTCTAACATTTGTAACGTCTCATGTCTCTTATGATGTGCCATACTTTTTTGGCTGCTATTAAACTTTTATCCCAACAATTAAAATATCATCCGTTTGCTCCATGTCGGAACGCCAATCAACATGTATTTTTTCGAGTATTTCCGGTTGCTTGTCCAAAGGTTGTGAATGTATTTTAATTAGCATTTCATGAAAATTTGCTTCTTTGAATTTCTTCTTTGAATCCCCGCCAATCTGATCCCGGAACCCATCGGATGATAAATATATAACATCGCCTTTTTCAAGCTTCATGGGTTTAATTGTAAACGGTTTAATTACAGGGTGGATACCAATGGGCATTCTGTCGGCCTTTAGTTCAATAAACTGGTTTTCGCGAATAATATAACAGGAATTATTAGCACCTGAATATTCGAGTTGCAATTGCGAATAATCAATAACGCATAAAGCGATATCCATACCATCTTTTGTTTCATCATCCTGCCCTGTCTGATGTAAGGCTTTGATCAAAACTTCACGAAGTTCATCCAGCACTTCATTAGCCAGAAGTTCTTTATCCTGGTTAATTACTTCTTTAATCAACGAGATTCCCAACATACTCATAAATGCACCCGGAACTCCATGTCCGGTGCAATCAGCAACTGCAAAATATACTTTTTCCCCTTTAGCTGTCATGTAGAAATAGTCGCCAGACACAATATCTTTTGGCCTGTTGAAAATAAAACTTTCTGGGAAAACTGATTTCATAAATTCACCTGGAACACATACAGCCTTTTGAATCCGGCTTGCATACGAAATACTATCTGTTATTTGCTGTTTTTGCAACCCTATAACATCACTATAATGCTTTTTCTCCTGGTACCTTCGATAATATTGAAGTGCCAACATTCCTGCAAAACATAAACAAATTAATGTAAAAACCAGCAAAATTCTTTGCTTCATCGTTTTCGATTTCTGGTTTTTCAGTTCGAGGTCTTTAAATTGAATTTCTTTTTGTTTTTGCAATGTCTGCATTGCCTGATAATCTGTAAGAAATTTTTGTCGTTCTAATTCATGCCTTAAGGATTTAACAAGTTTGCTTTCTCTTTCATACATTTCGGTCATTTCAGAAATCTGGCCTTCAATAATTCCTCCGCCAATATTGCAATTAAAGAGTTACTGGCATACATTGCACTACGAAAATTGCCCGTGTTTTCATATAATTTAGATAATGCCTTATAACTTAGTTGCATAACTTCACGAAAATTAATTTTTTTAGCCAGTTCTAAGCCGGAACTAAGAAATTCATTTGCTTTTAAAAAGTTTTTCAACTCAAGGTAAGAATTTCCAATATTGAACATAGAAACTGCCATTCCCTGTTCGAAATTTAATTGTCTCTTTAAAACAAGGGATCTTTGATAATATTCAATAGCTTTCTCGTATTTGCTCCAATCGAAATTTATGTTGCCAATATTATTAAATGATAATGACATGTTTTTATTATTCCCGGACTCCTTATCAACAGAAATTGATTTGTTGTAAAATTTAATAGCTTCTTCAAATTTGCCCATTTTATAATATACAACACCAAGACTGTTTAACAAACTGCCTTTAGAGTCTTTATTATTCGAAGATTCGGCAATTGTTAAGGATTTATTAAAAAACAGGATAGATTTATTGTAATCGTTTTGGCTATAATAAATACCCCCCAATTTATTACATACTTCAGAAACGCCTTCATTGTCGCCCATTTGCTGGCGTATAACAAGCACTTCGTTTAATGCGTCAGTAGCAGTTTCATATTGATAGGTATTTTCGAGAACGTTGCCCATTTCGGAAAGTACTTCAGCTTGTCCTTTTACGTCGCCCAATTCTTTTTTCAGTGCCAATGCTTCTTTATAGGCTGAAACAGTTTGTTTGTATTGGCCCGAATCGTAAAATACAGTGGCTATATCATTAAGCACTTTAGATTCGCCTGCTTTATCGCCTTTCTTTTTTAGTAAGCTAAAAGTTTTGTTTAAAAAATATAAAGCTTTCCCAAATTGATCTTTCTCCCGAAAAAAATCAGCAATGTTCATGTTAGTTTTAGATGCTGCTTCAATATTTCCACTTTTTTCTTGATTTTCTGCCTCTGATTGCAATTCTTTAATATATGTACCAGTTACTTTGCCTGAATCTAACTTTTCGGCCTTCTGTTTTTCATTAGGTTTCATTATGGGTTTATTGGCTACTTGTTTTTCAGTTTCGTTAATAGTAGAAACCAAAAGCCTGTTTATTTCTTTAATCTTTTTGGCAGGGTACTTCTCGGAAGGTTTTATTCCCAAAGCGGCAGAATACATTGTCAATGCAAGATTATTATCTTTAGACTTTAAAGCTTTATCCCCAAGGGCTATCGTATCATAATAATTTTTATCTTTTTGTGTTTTCAATTTTTCAATTGCAGCTTCTGTAAGAGATTTATCCGCTTTGCCTTTTTGAGAATTTGCATAACTGTCTTCCGGTTTCAATTCTAAAGCTTGTTTATAAATTGCCGATGCATTTGCAAAATCATTTTTAGACATATAATCATCGCCTTTTTTTATTAGGCTTTTGTATTTTTCTTCAATAGCTTTTGCATCGTCATCTTTTTTCTTTTTTTCGGCAGCAACTGCGATTTTTATAGCATTTATCTGCTTTTGGGGATATTTAATATCAACTTGCAATGCCAAGGCAGACTCGTATCCTTTTTGGGCATCTTCGTATTTTTTATCTTTATATTCCTGATCAGCTGAAATAATTAATTTTTCATATTCTTTTTTATTTAAAACATAATTTTTAGTTACTATTGAATCTAAAATATAAAGCTTATTAGCCGGATAAGGATCGTCTGGTTTCATTGCTTTGGCCTTTTTATAATTATCTTTTGCATCAGAATAATTCTTTGAATTAAAAAACCCATCAGCTTTCTGCACGATAGCTTTATAATTATTTTCAAAATCCGGTACTTTTTTAAGAATTTTTTTTACTTCTTTTAATTTATCAAGTGCAGTTTGGTTATCAGGTGAATACTCAAGGACAAGACTATAAGAAACAAGCGCCTCTTCATATTTCTGCTTTTTAAATAAAGCTTCTGCATTTTTAAGTTCGGCAGTTGCTAATTTATTCTTCGATGTAGTAACGCTCGACCTGATTGTATTTAACTGTGCTGTTTTCGATTTTTTCAGGTCTTCTTCAATTAGGAATGTTTTAGTATTGAAATAATAATATAAAACGGGGTTATCGAAAATATTAATTTTCATCCCGGTAAAATATTCGAAAATTTCAATCTCATTATCTGTTGAAAGTTCTATACCACCCTTTTTTAGTTCTTCATCAGAAATTTTAGTTTCTAACTGTATTTTTTCGGTTATATAATCTTTTTTAACAAATTCGATAATATAAGTTTTATTGTGTTGAAGGTACAAATGAAAGCCACCCTGACGGCTTGATGTTGTAATTGCAACTTTATTATTGTCGATGTAAACATTAATATTTACTCCGGCAACATTATCATTTGCACTTTTAATATAGCCTTCGTACCGGAATGAATCTGATGATTCTTTAAAGAAAGCAAAAGCTCTATTTGTCGAAGCGCCCAATATTATTAAAAGGATATAAATAACAGGCTTAGTAAATACTCTATTTATTTTCATAGTTATATGTTTTTGGGGTATCCTCATTCAAAACTAATCAATAATCGCTAAAAACACCAAAAAACTTTCTTACATTTGCAAAGTCTCTAAGGGGGTGCCTTACTATCAGGCTGAGATCATACCCTTAGAACCTGCACCGGGCAATGCCGGCGAAGGGAAGAAGAGGCAATGACACGCTTACAAATTAGAAATCATTGCTGTATATATTGTTTAATTTTTAAAATTGAAGTATGAAACGCATTACTTTTTTTATGTCGTTTGTATTGATGTCTGTTTGTACAAGTGCCCAATTCTCAATATCAGGAAATGTTACTGACATCAATAATAAAGCAATTATCGGCGCAAGTATTTATTTAGAAGGGACCTCGAAAGGAACAATAACAGGAGTTGACGGTAAGTTTATGCTAATGGGTATTCCAAACAGAAAATACCTGTTAAAAGTGAATTGCACAGGATATAATTCTTATTCAAAAGATGTCGAATTAATCTCAGAAAATATCTCTCTAAATATAAGACTTAACGAAGATATTACTCAATTAGAAGAGGTTGTTGTATCATCTATAAAGGCTCAAAAAAATACTCCAACTACTTACAATACAATAAAAAAAGAGGATATAAATGACATCAATCTTGGGCAGGATGCACCTTTTTTGATGAGCCTCGAACCTTCTGTTGTTGTTACGTCTGATGCAGGTACAGGCATAGGTTATACAGGTATGCGCATACGCGGAACAGATCCAACGAATATTAATGTTACGATAAATGGCGTGCCACTTAATGATGCCGAAGATCATGGGGTTTATTGGGTTGACATACCTGATATAGCTTCATCGGCCAGAGCATTCAAATCCAGCGCGGAGTTGGAACATCCACCAATGGCGCAGGAGCTTTTGGAGGTTCAATTAACATGCAAACAGATAATATTTCTAAAGACCCATTTATTGAATATTCGGGAAGCACAGGCTCATTTAATACTTTGAAAAATAGTCTTCGGACTGGAACCGGCCTGATAGATAATCATTGGTTTCTTGAAGCCAAAGTAACCGGTATACATTCTGACGGGTACATAGATCGCGCCCGATCTGATCTGAAATCATATTTTGTTCAAACAGGTTATTATAGTGAAAAAACCATAATTAAGCTGGTCTCATTTGGTGGCTTGGAAGAAACCTATCAAGCATGGTATGGTGTCGACACTGCTGCTATGAGAATGTATGGAAGGACATTCAATTGGGCTGGTGTTTATTATCAAAACGACACGATGAAATTTTATCCGAACTTTATTGATCATTACCAGCAAGACAATATTCAGTTACATGCTGTACATAAGTTAAGCGATAACCTGAGTATTAATGGGGCACTGCATTTCACTTACGGACGAGGATATTATGAAGAAATACAGCAAAATCAGGATTTAAATTTTTATGGTTTTCCTTATATCATTGGACCTGATTCAGCTACCGATTCAAAAGGCAATAAAATCAAGATAATTCCAGATACCATAAAAACAACTGATTTGGTCCGCCGTTTATGGTTGAATAATAAATTCCTTGGAGGAACATGGGGGCTGACATATACTGCGGATAAAGTTTCTTTTGTTTGGGGTGGGGCTATAAATTCATATTTTGATGCCAAACATTACGGTGAAGTGATCTGGGCACGGGTATTCCCTACTGATTTGTCGGGTAAAATTTTTTATATGAATACAGGATTTAAAAATGATTTGAACACTTACTTAAAACTAAACTACAAGGTAATTGATCCGCTAACAATATTTGGTGATATACAATTGCGCCAGCTCTATTACAAAGCGTCTGGACTTAATAAGGAATATGCCGATCAGGAGATAAATATCAACCAACAATTTACATTTATTAACCCAAAAGTTGGTTTGATGTATAAAATACTTACAAATACAAATGCCTATGTTAGCTATGCGATTGCCAACAGAGAACCTACCAGGACGGACATTCTTAGTGCAGCCCAGGGAGAAAACCCAACAGCTGAAACTCTGGGAGATTTAGAAATTGGATTTCGGCAAAACACTTATTTTTATTCATCAGAACTTGTATTATATAATATGGACTATCATAACCAGTTAGTTCCAACCGGCTCTTTAGATAATGTTGGCAACCCGATACATAAAAACATTGGTAAAAGCTATCGGAGAGGTGCTGAATTTTCCGGAATGATCAGACCAATTAAATTATTAAAAATTGAAGGAAACCTAACTTTTAGCATAAATAAAATCCCCTCATTTTCAGAATCACAAAACGATTCAGTTATTAATTATAAAAATAAGGACATTTCTTTTTCACCCTCTTTGATAGCTGGCGCCAAATTGCTGGTAAATCCCTTAAAAAATATTGAAACAGGATTACTATTTAAATATGTTGGAAAACAATTTATTGATAATACACAAGACGAAAGCAGAAAACTGAATCCTTATTCAATCTTTGATTTTTATGCTGCCTATTCAATAAAATTTGGGAAAACATCCGTTTTGGAAATTCATGGAAAAGTAAATAACCTATTTAACCGGATGTATTTTTCAAATGCCAATATATCGGGTAGTGACGTATATTATTTTCCTCAGGCAGGAATAAATTATTTAATTGGTTTAAACCTGAAATTTTAACAAATTGTTAATAGAAACTATAGTTGGCATTAAATTTTAACATATTTTTTGTTAATTAGCTTTAATTATTTCACAACATAATGATTTTTTCATCACTTTATCGTTAAATTTACACAGGAGAATTAACCTCAAAGATTGATTCACTTTTTTATAAAGTCAAAAGATCATTTAGGTTTTTCACTGGAATTTTAGGTTAATTTTAGGGTTTAGGCCGGAAGTGAAAACTTCCGGCCTTTTTTTACCCTACCAAAAATTTGAGAATGAATCTTAGGTTAACTTTAGGTTTTTTGGATAATTAAGGGTACAAGCAATTAAAAAACAAACTTAGTGTAAATAAACACTATGTTGCAATACCGATTTTGAGGGATATTTGTTAATAATATTAATTCTCTAAAAGCTGAACATAATACATAATTTCAATTTTAATCATTTAATTTAGGTTACTTTTTCTGTTGTTTTCAATTAATAAAAAAATGAAACATACTTACACTATGTTTCACAACAAGGAAATTATTTAATAATTATTTGATTAATAATAAAATGTATGAGAAATAAAAATTCTTATTATGGATGGCAACCTGATCTTCCTGACTATCGTGATTTATTTTATTTAGCTCCTGAGAAAGTAATTAAATCACTCCCTTCGAGTGCTGACCTTCGAAATTTTTGCCCGCCGGTATACGACCAGGGAAATTTAGGAAGTTGCACAGCGAATGCAATAGCAGGTGCTTTCCAGTTTGAACTGATTAAGCAAAATACAACTTCTTTTGTTCCTTCAAGGTTATTTATTTATTACAACGAAAGGGTAATCGAAAATTCAGTTAACAGTGATAATGGTGCCCAAATCAGAGATGGCATTAAAACTGTAAATAAGCAAGGTGTATGTCCCGAAGTTATATGGCCTTATTTGATTTCAAAGTTTACTAAAAAACCTGCGGCTGATTGTTATAAATCTGCATTGGCCCATCAGGTACTTTCATATCATCGTGTTAACAGGGATATTAATCATTTTAAAGGCTGTCTGGCAGAAGGATTTCCTTTTGCATTTGGATTTTCTGTTTACGAAGGGTTTGAAAGCGATTTAGTAGCAAAAAATGGAGTATTAAATTTACCAAAAAAGGATGAAAAATTAATTGGAGGCCACGCAATACTTGCTGTTGGATATGACGATAAATCAAAACGGTTCATTATTCGAAATAGTTGGGGAAACAATTGGGGACAGGCAGGTTATTTTACCATGCCTTATGACTACCTGCTTAACGAGCAATTATCAGATGATTTCTGGACTATTAGGTTAGTGGAAGTAAATCCGGTAATAAAAAAGGATAAAAAGAAGAAATAATTTAAGATTAGCAATTAAATCATTCCCACTTTATTTAAAGCTTCTACTTTAGATTGAACCTGAAGTTTTTCATAAATATTGCGAATGTGTGTTTTTACAGTTTCGTGACTGATAAAAAGTTTCTCGGCAATTTCCTTATACCTGAACCCTTTTGAAAGCAGGGTCAATAATTCTTTTTCACGCATCGTAAGCGATTCCGGCATCTCTGGCTGGTTTGGCCTTGATTGCTGAAATGCCCCTATTACTTTTCTCGCAATCTGGCTTGACATGGGCGAACCACCCTGATTAATTTCTTTAATGGCTTCAAGAAGTTTTGAGGGTGGTGTGTTTTTTAATAAATACCCGTTTGCACCCGCTTTTAAAGCATTAAAAATATTTTCGGCATCTTCAAAAACTGTGCATATCAAAAATTGTGTATTGGGGCATAATGGTTTTAAAACTTTAACACATTCTATTCCTGTAGCACCTGGAAGATTAATATCTATTAAAGCCACATCAGGGTTCAATAGTGGAATATCCTTTATTGCATCTTCAGCATTTGAGTATGATTGTACACACCTATAGCCCCCGCTCCCGTTAATTAATATGCTAAAACTTTCCCGTATTTCCTGCTGGTCTTCAACTATGGCTACAGTTATTTTCATTTCCCGATTTTCAAATGGGCTGTAAATTATTATCAAAAGTAATTATACTACTGGCACATTAAAATACCACTTTCGGGTGATTATGTAAGTTTTTGCAGTTCAATATCGAAACTAACCTCAGTTCCTTCTCCTGGTTTACTTTCTAAGAAAATTGTACCTCCAAGGTCTTTAATTCTTCGTTGTATATTTTTTAGCCCGTTTCCTGAAGTTTTCATAGTTAATTTATCAAAGCCTTTGCCATTGTCTAAAATCTTTACATTCAATCTCGATGATGTCACTATTGCCGTAATCTTAACATAATTACATCCGGCATGTTTAACAATATTGTTTACAGCTTCTTTTGATGTAAGATAAATATTACGCTGAGCTTTCATGGAGATTTCAATTACAGGGAAATTATCTGCAAAATCTAAAGAAAATTCTATTCCGGCTTCTTCTAATAAATCCGCACAAAATTCCCTTAACTTAACAAGTAAATTGTCAAGTGTTGCATTTTCAGGGTTTAATGTCCACACAAAATCCCTGATTTTAGAAGACAAATCTTTGACTGTCCTGTTGATTGTTTCGATATTATCTTTTATTAATCCCTGATTGTCAGAATTGGTCTTTGCAACTTCAGAAACAATTAAGATTTTTGTTAGTGAAGCTCCGAGTTCATCGTGCATATCCTTGGCAATCCTTGTTCGCTCACAGATTTCTGTTCGTAGAATAGCTTCGCTAAGTTGTTGTTTTTGTTTACCCCTGTAATATCGATATCCCAAAAAAGCAGATGCAATTATTACAATAATTAAAAAATATGCCGCAGAAATCTGGGTTTCCTTTTTAACCAATTTCAAGCTTCTGAATCTTAATTTGCTCTTCTTTCTTTTCATTCTCAAATCGTGTATTCAATTCAGCAAATTTGCGCGAACTCTCTTCATTAAATAAGGTATCTTGCAAAGCTGCATGATATTCATAACTATTAAGTGCTTCTTTTAAATCGCCTTTCGCTTTATATATACAATATAGGCCATAATAGGCCGTTCCTAAACTTTCTTTATCATTTATTTTCTGAGCCAGTTTCATAACCATCTTTTGACATTTAATGGCTTCAGAAAAATTACCTTCCTGGCTATAACAAAGACCAATATTGGTTAATGTAACTATTTGCGCAGAAATTAAACCTGACTGTTCAAAATATAAATTTGCTTCCTTTAGATACTTTAATGCATCGCGCGTATTATTTTGTTCTTTATAAATAATACCAATATTTGTCATTGCTTTAGCAATTCCAATATCATTATTTATTTCTTTTTGGTACAATAAAGCTTCTGAAAGGTAATCAAGTGCCTGTTTAGTTTTGTGCATGGATTTATAGATGAAACCTAAGCTGTTAAGACAATTTCCAACTTCAACTTTCGAATGTTTTTTGGCAATATTAAGTGCAATGTTAATATGTTCCAATGACATATCTTCTTTATTAACACACCCATAAATATATCCGAGGTTTTCATGACAAATTACAATCCCTTTAAAGTCATTTTTTCGTTCAAAAATCTTAAGCGACTGCAAAGTAAGCTTTAGAGCTTCCGGATAATCGCCTTCCTTTTTTAAATTCTCGACCATATTAATTAATGCCGCAGCTTTGCCTAATTCATAATGCAAGCTATCTGCAATATGCAGTGCCTTATTGACAAATGTTTCTGCCATAATGCTATTCTCTAACATGGATTGATTAATAAGGCTGTTTATTCTATCAATTTCATTCAGCAGAAATTCGTTTGGATAATAAAACCTGAAGTGTATCATCTATACTTGCAGATAATTTTAAGGAGCTTATTAGAAAAAAACATAGGAGAAATATACACCTTTTCAACCTTCTGCTATTACAAATCTTGTTTCTGCGATTATTAACATTAAGGTACAATTTTGGCAAAATACGACTTTTCTCAAATGAATTTTCATCTGAAATAAATTCTTCAATTGCCAAATTATTAGCAATTTTTGTCATCGTTTTTTCTTATTTTGCTAAATTATAAATAAAATGACAACCATGTGCATCAGTAGTCATATAACTTATAAAAATTATTGCTGAAACAAATTTTTAATTTATGGTATTGTGCATTAACTTTGATAATCATTGAATTAAAAATGGCAAATACTGAAAAATTCAGGTGTGCATGGGCTGAAAACAATCCTTTGATGCGCAAGTACCATGACAGTGAATGGGGTGTACCTGTGCATGATGATTTTCTTCATTTCGAATTTATGGTTCTCGATACATTTCAGGCCGGACTGAGCTGGCTCACTATTTTAAAGAAAAGGGAAGCTTTTAGAAAAGCTTTTGACAACTTCGATTATAATAAAGTAGCTGCATATACAGAAAATGACTTTAACCGATTGATGAATAATCAGGATATAGTAAGGAATAAGTTGAAAATTCAATCGACAATAAATAATGCAATAATGTTTAAAGATGTAGTCGGTGAATTTGGTTCATTTGACGCGTTTATCTGGAAATTTGTAAATAACAAAACAATTGTCAATAACTGGAATAACATTAAAGAAATCCCTTCTTCTTCGACAGATTCGGATGCTATGAGCAAAGCACTTTTAAAAAAAGGGTTTCGCTTTGTAGGGTCAACAATATGTTATTCTTATATGCAAGCAGCCGGAATGGTAAACGATCACGAAATAAAGTGTTTCAGGTATGATCACTTTTCAAATTAATATGAAGTAATATGGAAAATCTGATAATTCGCAGGGCAACTGAAAATGATGATATAATTCTTAGCGATATTGCCTTTCATGCAAAAAAACATTGGGAATATCCACCAGCGTATTATGATATATGGAAAGAAGAACTTTCAATTAGCAAATCGTATATCATTGAGAATTTTGTTTATGTTGCTGAAATTGATGATATTGCTGTGGGCTTCTATTCTATTGTTAATATTGCCGAAGATTTTTATGCAGATGAAGTATTGGTTAAAAAAGGTTTCTGGCTCGAACATGTTTATGTAATGCCTGGTAATCATAAAAAAGGTATTGGGACAAAGCTGATGCAACATGCTATTAATTGCTGCCGCGAAAACAACATTGCAAAACTTCAAATTTTTGTAGAACCATATTCTGTCGGGTTTTATGAGAAAATAGGAGCAGATTATATCGGCGATTCAAAATCGTCGATTAAGGACAGGACTATTCCGGTTTACGAAATTAATATTGAGAATAATAAATAATTTAATTTTACCGGCTAATCCAGCCAAAAAAAATATTAGCTGGTATACAAAAAAGTATGAGTGTAAAAATTGAAACTGCCAGGGTTAAATATTTGAATTCATATTTTTTGTTTACATAATAAACAAGTAGCCAGAGGAGGAAAATAATCCCATTTTTATAAAAAGTCAGATCATTATAATTTGCAACCTGCACAAATAAGTGCCTGAAAGAAACCAGATGGATTATTAGCCCAAAAATCAATGCTGCCAAAGTGAAAAGAAAAAATGTAACACTTGCATATTTTTTATATGAATCGATATGAGAGAAAGTCAACATCCCGGCAAAGCATGAAAAAATAAGTGCAACAAACATTAAAACAACATGAGGAAATAAAAAGTATTTTGGCACAACCCCCTGAAATCTGACTATTAATGGATTTTCTTTTCCAATAAAATATTTCTTTCCAGCAGAATTCAATTGAAGATAATATTGAACTTTTATGTTTTGTTTTTGATGCGGCAACACACTTACCAGATATTCGTTCATTCTAATTAAATTTATTAATTTGAAGTCATTCTTCGATTTCAATAATTTATAAAAAAGAACTCCTCTGACTGAAGTATCGGGCACAAGCAATTCAATAGAACATACTTCATTGGCCTCATGATAAACTGGCAATTTAAAAGAATAATCAATACTATTAATTTGAATTTCCTGGTTGTATGGCCTGTCTGAGGAAGAAAACTGTTGAATAAAGACTGAAATAACAGCTATAATGGCTGCTATTGCCAGGAACAAAATTTTTTTAAACATTTCTGCTCTTTTTAATTAAATTTATAACCTGTTTCGAACAAATTTAACATTTTT
>CAVSGB010000114.1:0-6977 GCA_963726845.1 uncultured Bacteroidota bacterium
GAATACCTGTCAACATTAAAGCGCCAACAATAGCGCTTTTAATGGCCAGGCTTTTTAACGACCACGCTGAACGCGATCCATTTTTAAAATTAGTAATTGTTTTCATTTTCATAATATTAATTTAAGATTAATTAATTTAAACTTATTGAAAAGAGGATATCCATGGGATCTGTTTCTTGAGTGGTTCCTGTTTTTTTTAATTTATTGTGCTTATGTAATGGATTTGTCTTCAAGTTCAAGAATGACCGCAACCTGATCCATGGCATGGATATTTCTTCAACTATTAGCGTGGCAGTAATTGCCAACACATTTCTTGGTTTCATTCGAATATAATTAGGTTAAACATTTAATAATCTTACAGTTGATTCTCATGGAACAACCATGATATACTCATATCCTTATTGTGAACGATAGTGAATGGATGTTTCATTTTAGATAGTTTTATATTTAAAATTATTTATGCTGTGCAAAGTTGAATACTTATATCCCTATTAGTGTTACATAATTTTTGAAATAAGTTATACAATTCACACATTTGCAATTTTTTAAAGAAATTTTTACAATTTGTAATCCAGACCGAGCATCAGGCCTACTGTATAGTTATGTGTGGCTTCACGTTCAGCAGAATAAAAACGAACGGGGGCAGCGCCGGAGTAACTAACCATCACGTCTTTCTTTTCCACATCGCTAAAACCATAGTCGAACCGGAACCGGGCTGTAAGCACCAATTTAGTAGTAATGTTGTATGCGCCACCCAATGCCAGCATTCCATCAATCGTTACTGGTTTGTATAAATCTATTGGCTTAATATTACTATTTGGATATTCTATATCCGTATGATTTACTTCCTGCGCAACATTTGCCAGAAAATTTATCTGTGGCCCCACCAAGAGCGTGAAAAAAAATGGCTTGGTATTATCAGTAGTGAGCGACAGCATGATCGGCAGCTTGATATAATTCAATTCAGCCTTTGCTACATAATCTCCAGTGATTACCATATTATTCTGAGATAACTGGGTACTTACAACCGAGCTATATGTAGCTGCATCAGGAGGGTTGCCGGTGAAATTTCCCTTAAACCGTCTGCCCTTCCCTTGAGAACAAAATATCGACCGCCAAACCGGTATTTTTATTGAAGTTGTAAATGGCGCCTCCTCCAAGAGAGAGCATGTACCCAAAATTATTAGTTAAATCCAGTTCACTACCTGCATTTTTGTCATTCTTGTTCATTAAGCCGGTAAACTCAGGATTGTACCGAAAGCCGAATTCCACTTTTTGGGCATCTGCCTTTATTATACCCACAAGCAATAGTGCGGCAGCAGAGATGAAAATGATGATTTTGTCTTTTAGATTTTTCATTTTTTGGATTTAGAATTAAAATATAAAAGTGAGCAACATAATATTGTTAAGTGTTACAAAACAATAAAAATAGGTTTTGGAAAAATTATAATGAAAGATGTTTTATATTTAAAAATCATAGGCTATGATATAATTGAAGTGTTCCTTTGGTGAACGGTGAAACCCTCAACGAAGTTAAATTTTTTGATTTGGAGATTTTGTGACTGCTTTATTTTTTGCCACCTAAACACAATGTATATCTTCACGAACTGCCAGTGTGAAGGCATGTGTGAGTGAGTAAAAACACCAAAGAGCACCAAAAATAAAATATGCTAAATCTGTAAACCCTTAATTATTTTTATCATAGCAAAAACATCTTCAAACAATAACACCTGGCCTGTATTTATTCAAACCGACAACTTCTTCGAACACCCTAATAAACCTTGTAAAAAAGGTCGAATAGTCCTCCTGGTCAAAATAATTATAAGTTTCACCAGGATTGGAAGGGAGGTCTTCGAAGCGATTATCTTCAGAGAATTTACCAATTTCTGATCTTGCAAAATCGACACGCTTGCCTTCAATCCGGTTATAGAAATGCCAGCCTTTTTTCTTATGTGTTTTTAAAATCTCGCCGCCATATATATCATAAATTAACTGCGAGGTTACGCCACTCTGTCCATCAAAAGGTTTATTGAGTGTCCATCCTGGATTGGCATCCAATGCCAAGCTGCGTTTCAGTGCTTTTTGCACAACTCTTCTATCAAACATTTTCTTTTGTATAATGATTTTATAATTCAATATGAATTATTTTTTGTAAAATAGCCTCAATTTCTACGAAGCCAGTTTTTTAACTTTCTTTTTATTATCGGTTACAAAGTCCTTTAAAGTTTTTTCAATTACATCCAGGTCGTTCCTTAATTCGCGTTTAACTGTTTTCCATTTGCCTTGTCCCAAATGTTTGAATTTATTCAGTTTCATTTTCATGTCACTTTCTTTTTGTTCCAATTTTCCAACCATCCTGCGGTATTTGGCTTTAAGTTCGTCCCTTTCCAGGTTGAAATCTAATTTATAATCAGCAGTTCCTTTTCCATTAATATCAATTTGTTCTTCTGAATCTTTTTTGATTTTTTTAATAGAATCTTTTAAGACCTGATTTAACTCCTGTTTTGCTTCTTCAACACTTTTTTTTGCATCCTGCAACTTAAACTTTGCGTCTTTCAGTTTTTTTGAAAGTAATTCACCATCGGTTAAATCAATTGCTTCTGCATAACCACTGACGGTTAAATGTTTTAAAATTGTTTTTTTCATTATTTAATTTTTAAGTTTTAGATTTTAAAGTAGTCGAAAATTTCGACTACTTTATTGAACAGGTCAATGACTGGCAATTAAGCTATATAATTCATGTCTTGTTTTGCCTACTTTATTTTGTAAGTTTATAATCATATCTTCCATTTTACCTTTTTTAAAATTTAAGTCTCTATCTGTAAGACTTGAAAATCGTTCTTTGAGTTTCTCTTTCTGATCTTCCCAATTAATTTTTGTGTTTTGCATTTTTGATAGTATTTGTATGTATAAAATTACATGCCAAAGGTTCGTTACTTTATGATATAATGTGTTATACAATTTTGGAAATAAGTTACATTATTCACACATTTCCAAATGGTTTGCTATTGGCGGGTTGAAAGAAAATTACAGTTATTAAACAAATTTATTAATAAGTCCGTTAAAATTTTATATGAAACCACAGGGAACACAGTGAAATAAAATGAGTACCACATAGATAAAAAATAATATTACTCAGTGTCTCTCTATTTGTAACTCGTTTATCCTCTGTGGTTAAAAAATATTAACCAAATATTGTTTTAAAGAATAAATACATTTCTTCTGTTAAGTAGAAACTTTGATATGATTTAGCGCATGAGCTTTAACAGGGTTATCAAAATTTTTGTAATTCTCGACTGTAAATCTTGCCATAAGGTAACTTACTGTTGACTCGGCACCCTGATTGAGGTTCACATGGTTTTCTTCCAGCCCGTCATAACATCCACCAGTACAGGGATTGTAGATAATCTGGTGTAAGCGGTTGTTTCCCAAAAACCAGTTAAAAGCTATTTCCATTTTCATGCGGTAATCTTCCACCATAAACTCATCGTAAAATTTACTAAGGGTCATTATTGTATAGGCAACATCGATGGGCTGTTCTCCAAATTGACCAGCTTCCTGTCCCTTTTTCATCCAGTTGTTATTTGAAATTACTTCGATTCCGTTTTCATTAAAAATATTCGACAATAGAAAATTAAATGAGGATATGGCGATGTCTTTATAAATTATTTCTCCGGTTATTAACCATGCATATAACATAGCTTCTGGCAATATGCTGTTGGCGTAGGTAAGATAACCCTCAAACCATTCCCAGGTTGGGTTCGATTCGTGCCTGTACATTTGAACCAAACGATCGGCAAGTGTTTTTATAATGGCAAGGTTTTCCGGAGATTTTTTAGTGTCATAATAATAATATAATCCTTTTATAATGAAGGCCATAGCACGCGTAGAATGAACGGTATTTATATGAAGCAATGATTTTTCAATTAGCGCTTCGGCCTTTGAAATAATTTTCCAGGGCAACAATCCAATTAATGAAACCAAATAACCTAAAGCCCAAATAGCCCTTCCGTTAGAATCATCTAAATTGGCATATCTGTTTTGATCGGTAAAATTATCGTCCTTGTCAACATAGTTGAGAAAGTCGCCGCCAGGTTGCTGGCAGTGTTTTATAAAATGAAGATATTTTTGAATATAAATTACATCTTTCTCATTGCCGGTTAATTTGTAGTGCATGCATATAGCTACCAGGGCACGTGCATTGTCATCCAAAGTATAACCCGAATCAATATCGGGTTGGTTTATTTTTGAAAATTGTATTATCCCTTTATGGGTTGTTATTTGTTGCAAGTGGTTGAGGTTTATAGCCGGAAAATTATATTGCAGTGTTATTGTATCGCCTGCAATTTTTTTGAACAGCAAAGTGTGCGCCACAGCAGAATTTTCCCAGGCTGTAGAAACTATTGTTTGCAAAGTGTTTGAACTGATATTCCTTCGTAGCGGTTCATCATTGAGTAAACGAATAACGCCGTCGGCTAATTGTTGTGAACTGCAAAAATCAAAAATAATTCCTGTTTCGTCAGTAAGTACTTCCCTTGCATGAGGAATAGGTGTTGAAATTATCGGACAGGCACAACTCATGGCATAAACAAAAGTACCACTCACGGCCTGGTTCGGATCGTTGGAGGTAAACAGGTAAATATCGGTAAGCTGCAAATATTCCAACAGATTTGTCAATGCCAAATAGTTGTTTATGAATATTACATGATTTTGAAGCGATAATTTTTCTACTTTTTCTTCCAGGCTTTTCCTGTATTTTTCTCCTTCTTCCTTTATTACTTCTGGATGTGTTTTACCTATTATCAAAAAAACTACTTCAGGGCATTCCTTAATAATGGCTGGTAATGCTTCTAAGGTTGTTTCAATACTCTTACCGGGGCCAAGAAGGCCAAATGTGGTAAGTACCTTCCTGTTCTTTATTCCATATTTTTCTTTTAAAAAATTTTCGCTTAAATGTTCTACCAAATGCGTACCGTGGGGTATCACAGATATTTTTTGAAGTGGCAAATCATAATCGGTTGTTAAAATCCCTGCTGAATTATGGGTCATTACAACGATTGACTCGCAAGCTGCCGCGATATTGTTTATGTTTAGTTTTAACTGTTCATCAGGATAAGGCAATACCGTATGAAAGACAATAACAATTGGTTTGGTAAGTTTATACAAAAAGTTCTGGAACGATTGTTCCTGCATTCTATAAAAGCCAAACTCATGCTGTATCAAAACTATTTTAATACTATTGTCTTTGTTAATCTTTGATGCCAATTTTTCAAATCCGGCAGATTCTGAAGTATTAAGAATATATTTAACTTCATTGGTATATATATAATTTGCATCACCGGTTTCTAATGCACAAACTTTTATTGACAATGAATTGCTGAATTTATTATTAAGCGCCTTTATCAAATCCTGGGAATAGGTTGCTATGCCACATTCCCTTGGTGGATAGGATGTAATCAACAAAATTTCAGCCAGTTCATTCGTATTATTTTGAATTGGATTTTGTTTACTTATTATTTGAGTAATCGCCGGATATCTGGAATTTTCGTGGCCAAACAAATCTTCCTGATTATTTACTTCATCTTCGAAGCGATTGGAATCAGAATAATTTTTCATCTTTCACAGTATAAGTTAACAATTCCTTCACCAATTCAGATAAATTCACCGAAGCACAGGCAATTCTTTCATCGGCTGCACCATAATAAATATAAAGCGTGTCATCAAAAAGAGCAGTTCCGGTAGGGAAAACTACATTATTTACATCTCCTTTTAATTCCCATTCTAATTCAGGAAAGAACAAAGGATATGGCAAACGTGCTATAACTTTGGCCGGGTTGTTTAAATCCAATAAGGCTGCAGCACAGGCAGAATAAATTAGCCCTCTGTTAGTTTCTTCTACTCCATGATAAATAAGCAGCCAACCATGTTCTGTTTCAATTGGTGGGCAACCGCTTCCAATGTAGCTGGATTCATGTTTATAAACAGGATCCATGACAATATGTTCCTGAAAATGTTTGAAATACTTTTTCCAAAATCTTTTGGTAAGATCCTCCAGACTATTTATAGAAACCAATTGGATGCCTGGTTCTGATCCGGTGAAGAAAAACAAATTTACCTTTAATTCTTCGGGGGAAAAAAACTAAATTTTTATCCCAGAGTATCATTTTTTGTTCTGGATCTGCTGCCTGGTAATAAAAGCTTTGATTGGTATAATAGTTTTCATTCACTTTACCGGCCTTTTCTACCATTGACACAAATTCTGCATAAGTAATATGAGGTACAATCAATCCAAGCTTTTCAAAATGGATTATATCTTTTGAAGTAGCCAAAGCCCCACGGGCATTTGTTCCATCGTACCCTGTATAGGTCATAAAGTATGTGTCATCGATCTTAACAATCCGGGGATCTTCAACTCCCTGTGATTCGTAGTCAAATTCAGGGACCATGAAAGGTTTCTGCCATCGTTCGACAATTGTTAAAGGGCCATCGAGCCTGCAATAACCAATAGTCGAATGATTGCCATTTCGTACAGCACGATAAAAAATGTGTACACTGTTTCCCTCGCGTATTACTGCGGGATTTAACACACCTTCGTTTTCAAATTCGAAATCGGTCTTTGATAATAGTACGCCTTCTCTTTTAACTTTTATCATGTTGTTTTCTTTTTCATGTTAATAATCCGTTTTATTTTTATTGCCGGGGGCATGGTATTGCCTAAAAAAAATCCCCAGGGTTTTAAAGCTGCCTATGTGGTCGAAAATGAGTTTAATAATTCCAGTTATAGGAATGCAAATAATCATGCCCGGAATACCTAACAAAGCACCTGCAGCAATAACAACGGTTATAGAGACCAATGCGTTTATTTTAACTTTTGATGCAACAATTTTAGGAATGATATAGCTATTGTCGATAAAATGTATAAATACAGAAAGTGCAACAATTAGAAGTGGATAAGTGGCCGAATTTTTCGTAGCTAT
>CAVSGB010000115.1:0-40888 GCA_963726845.1 uncultured Bacteroidota bacterium
CGCAGTTCAGGCTCGAATGATTAGTATGGATAAATTAAAAGTCCAAATACCTTCCAATGAGTTTTTAAAATCAAAAAACATTGCTGACCGTTATGGCTTGCCATTAGCAACAATTCGAAAATGGAATTTTGAAAAACGCTACAATACCTGCAAGGCCGGACGTGACGTTCTTATTAAGGTAAGTGATTTTGAAAATTTTCTTACCTCAAAAACACGTAGCCGATGAAAAGCCCTGCCCTATTAGACTTGAAAACCTTGTATTTGAAAGAATATTACAAGAAATTTTCTTCAATCCCTGAAAATGTAAGGTTTGCTCCAAAATACACCGATAAAACAGCGAACGGATTAACTAAATGTATTATTGATTGGTTGAAGTACAATGGACACCAAGCTGAAAGGATAGCAGTAACAGGCCGTTACATTGATAATTCAAAGTTAGAAGCCGATTGTATTGGACGTGTTCGCCGTGTTGGTTCAGGAAAATTTATTCCGGCTTCGATGCAAAAGGGAACGGCTGACATTTCGTGTACAATTGCAGGCCGGAGCGTCAAAATAGAAGTGAAAGTAAATAAAGACAAACAATCTGAATTTCAGAAAATCTATCAAAAACAAGTTGAAATGGCCGGAGGCGTGTATTACATAGCCAAAGACTTTAACAGCTTCTTACAATGGTACAAAGAATTAATAAAAATAAATGCCAGTCGGCAAACTGGCAAATAAATAGAAATAATATGAAAAGCTTTATAGAGAACAAAAGTACAAAATATTTGGCTCAAATCAAAAGATTTGAATTGTACTTACAAGAAAACACAGCCAGTCGATTTATGGCAGCAATTGACACAGGATTACCAATTCAAAATTGTTGCCGTTTTGTCGATATGCTGAAAGAACAAAATGCAATTGCAATAGTCAAAAAGGACAAATGCCAAATAACAGGCGAAATAGTTGAATATTTAAGTACAAACCCGGCTTTATTTCCAAAGGAAAAACAGCTAAAACTTTGGGAATGAAAGTTCATAAACCAATTCGATTGTATGTCCCCGGTTCAATATGGCATGTAATTAATGACAACGTAAAAACCAACAAAGAAAATTACGTTTACATCATTCATTATATTCTATACAAGCCAGCCAGGGATAAAAGGTTTAATGACTTTGTGCCATTGAACAGGGCTAAATTAGAAAACTTATTAGGTTGTAAATTAAGTAAATACATAGATTTTTTGATAAATTACGATTTAATAGAATGTGATAATATTTATAATAAAGGTGAAAAATCTTACCATTATCGCATAACACCTAAACATAAATTTGACTGCAATTACTTTGAATTACAGCCAGAAACTAAGCTTTTTAATAATATCATTAAGCAAATAAGAAATGAAAAAACAAATTACAGCAAGTTAGAGCCGTTTTTAAGCAATATGCTAAAAGAGTTTATGAACCTTCAATTTGATTACGATAACGCTTTAAACTGGATAAGTACCGTACCTGATGACAATAAAAAGATATGTTATTCAATTGCAGTAAATCAATTATCTGATGTTCGATTTAGGTATTTTAAAAGGAATAGCACAAACAATAGATTAGATACAAATTTGACCAATTTAAAAAAGGAATTGCGACAGTTTATAATTGGCGACTATGTCAGCATCGATCTAAAAAATTCCCAGCCTTTTTTATTAAGTTTTTTATTTGAAAAAACAGCCAAAATTTTAAATTATTTCATTTTAAAGAAACTTGAATTCAATCAAAGTAATATAGAAATAATATTAAACAATAAGTACCTTCCCTTATGTTTCCTAAATGACTTATCTTACCTTATCAAACATTTTGGTATTCAAACTTTTAAATCACTTCTATTAATTCGTAAAAAAAGCAATTTTTCATATTTTACGAATTTATCATTGTTTAAAAAGTGGGTTTGTGAAGGTATTTTTTATAATGAATTTATAAGCAAGTTTGATAATCAATTAACCCGGGACCAGGTTAAACAAATAATGTTTGAAGTATTGTTTTCTCGAAATGTATGTTTTGAAGGTAAAAGAATATTTAGGCCATTTGAAAAAGAAAAAAAGATTTTTAGCAGCGTGTTTCCTGTCCTCAACGAAATGATTGAAGCTTTAAAAGACAAAGAACATAATAAACTGGCTATTTATCTTCAGCGCATGGAAAGCAAAATATTTATTGATGAAATTGCCAAAATGCTTGTAGAAAATAGCATTGTTCCTTTTACAATACACGATTCTTTAATTATACAGGCCAACCAACAGGAAAAGGCATTAAATATAGTTCAATCGGTATTTAAAAAAGAAATAGGAATTGTCCCGGCTTTTCATATCGAAAAAATAAAAAACCGTGGTAGTAATAATTGAAGCAATTCAATGCCTGTTATTAACAGATAAAATACAGAAATATGAAATTTGAAAAAGGAAAATCGGGTAACCCAAGCGGAAGGCCGAAAAATAGTAAAAACAAAACACCTGAAGAAATAAGACAACTTATTCAAAACTTCATTGAAAGGAACATTGATAAACTTCAAACGGACTTTGATAAACTTGCGCCTGAGAAAAAATTAACATTTATTGAAAAATTATTTTCACACGTTTTGCCAAAACCTTTGAATGAACTTGAAAGGCTGACCGATGAACAATTAGACGAAATAATTAACAGGTTAAAAAATAAATAAAATGAATAGGCTGCAAAAAATTCAGAAAATTAAAAAAATGCTGGATGAATATTCTAATGCCAACAGTGCGTTAATACAAAGGCCACAAATTAATATTCAAGTTATTGAAACAGGATTCCCAATTCGAGAAAGCGAAGGTGAAGAAAATGAATAGGCTGCAAAAAATCCAAGAAATAAAAAAGTTGGCCAATGAACCGCCAAAATTTGATTATTCAAAAATAAGTACACCTGACCTTGAATATTCTGTACTTATTTGGCTAAGGTATGAAAGGGGTGAACTAAAAAAAACAGATATTGAGTTCAAAAAGGCAATTAAATACATGGAAACAAAATATAAATTCAAATATAATCCCAGCCGTTATGACCAGAAAAGAGAAAATTGAATTAATACGATCAGGCATTAAACATGAAAAAAAACCAAGATATAGGTTTCAAGCCCAACAAAAGGAAGACAGGACTTATGATGTAAAAGGAATTGACCTTAAAAACAATGTCAGTATTGATGGCAATTATTCTGAAGACCAAGTTTACAAAATGAATAAAGAAAACGACCACAGTAGTATTACAAATTGTATAATCAATTTTTATCCTACAATTAAATCACGGCCTCCAGCAACGATTGTTTTTAAATAAAAATCCCTTTGCAATTAAACAAAGGGATTGAGAAATAAATAATTGTTTGGTTTAATATGTGATTTCAAAGACGTTTTATTTATTTACAATAAACTTATTGGTTTTTTCTTTTACACTATAAAAATAAATCCCCGGAGTGTAGCTTTCTACATTCAACAGTATCTTATCGAAGTTTGAATCTATATTTTTTGAATTTATCAGGATACCATTTGAATTGAATATTTTCATTGTTGCGAATTCTCCGGGCATCAAAGAATAGGGTAATGTAATTGAATTTACTGCGGGATTTGGATAGGCAGTTGATGAAATACTAGAGTTTATTTCTTGTTCATTTGTAGTTAACTGTCCTGGCAATGAATAAATATAGTAATTATTAGACATATTAGCATCTGATGAAGAAATAAAAATCATTTTGGTTTTATTTCCATCTAAAAATGTTTTGACATTTATAACTGTTCCAAAATTCATTAACAATTTACCGTTTTCATCAAAAAGAAGTAAAGAAGGTTGTTGGCTATTATCATTATTTACAATAAATTCAATAGAATTGTCATTATTGAATAATTTGTCACTGGCTAAAAAAATATTACTAACATGAATTGAATCATTCAAAATGATAGTTTTATAAATTGAATAATCTGAATTATAGAAAGTAATTGTTTTATAGTCATTACCTATTAACCAATACTTAATGCCTGATGAAGTTTGAAAAACATTTGCATTTCGACCGGTAAATTTATGATCTAAGGTAATTTGCGCAAAACAATAATTAGAAATTAAGACTAAGAGAAAAAATAGTTTTGTTTTCATGGTTTAAAATTTTAAAATCAATTAGTTGATGTCTTTTGAAAGGTTTTTATAAATATAAGCATTTGCGCCCAGCATAAATGGAATATACAAAATGCCAAATGATATTATTGAAATTATGGTCAAGATTAGTTTTGCAAAAAAAATCTTTGCTTTATGGCCATAGGTAATTTTATTACTCAATGTAAGACATTCTGAAGGGTTCAAACTTTTATCAATTAACAAATATGTAGCCTGTGACCAAGATAGGTTTAAAACAATAAAAGGTATTATTAAAAACAAAAGGGCTGAAATATATCCTATCATTTTAAGCCCGGACAAAATAAAATACTCACCCATGTATTGCCTGTATTTCCCTTTAAATATTTCTGTTGGTGACATTATATTCCCTTTACTCATTCCTATTGGCATAGTAAGTAATCCTATTGTAGTGCCTACATTTAGGTAAGGTATCCATATTGTCAAAATCCACAAAATAAATGCAGCTAAAATGGTCAACAGGTTAAATACACCAAGTTTCATTCCTTGAAGTAAAATACCTCCAAACGATAATTCAGTTTTCATTTTTTATGTATTAATTGGTTAATTGAGAAAGTTACAAATTGTTATTTACAATAAAAACAAGAATACTTGAATTTATTAATGAGTTAAAAAAAAATATTTAAGGGGGTTGAGGTGAATGTTTGGCAAATTGTTTGGCAATTAAACAAAAAACCACTTTACAGAAATACTCTGAAAGTGGCTTTATTATTAGTGTGACCCCGGAGGGAATCGAACCCTCGACCCATTGATTAAGAGTCAATTGCTCTACCAGCTGAGCTACGGAGTCAAATTTAAGAGCTGCAAAATTAACAGAATTTTCTTTTCACAAAAAGAAATAGCGCGTTTTTTAAACTACCTCTGAATTCCGGAATTTCTGCTGTTGCGGTAATTTCAAGAATAAAATAATTATAAGGGCAATTATAAAAAATGATGCCAAAGTTATGGTACTGTTCCTCATACTACCGGTTAATTGTTCAATAAACCCAAAACTGAACATTCCCATAACTACTGCTGCTTTCTCAGTAATATCGTAAAAGCTGAAATATGAAGCAGTGTCAATTGTACTTTCAGGGATAAGCTTAGAATATGTCGATCGCGCTTGCGATTGTATACCACCCATAACCAATCCAACAAAAGCTGAAATAATGTAAAACTCATTTTCTGTTTTTATAAAATATGCAAAAATGCATACTGCACTCCAAATTATCAGCATAATAATTAATGAAAATTTATTCCCCATTCGTGAAGAAACCTCTGCAAATAATGTAGAACCAATAATTCCTAATATTTGAATTATTATAATTGTAATAATAAGTTTCGAACCTGAAATTCCAAGTTCAGCACTTCCAAACAACGATGCAACAAGAATAACAGTCTGCACTCCCATTGAAAAGAAAAAAAATGCCAATAGAAAAATTTTTATAACTCTTTGTTTTTTAATGTATGTAAATACCAAAATAATTTCCCTGAACCCTTTTGTTAATGTTGAAGCTCGAAAACGTCCATGACCAGGATAATCATGAAGATAGAAAAAAGGAATTTGTGCAATACCAAACCACCAAAGCCCTACTTCAAGAAATGAAAACCTAAGTGCATCTAACTTGGCTGAAAACCCAAAGAATTGATATTTTTCAATAGTAATTAAGTTAATGATTAAAAGTACCATGCTACCGGCATAACCCCAGGAAAACCCTTTGGCGCTGACTTTATCGTACCGGTCGGGCGTTGCAATTATTGGAAGGAAGGAATTATAGTAAACCAATGATCCGGCATAACCGATCACGGCAAATACCACAAGTGAAATTCCAAATACTAAATTGATTCCTGTAAACCAATACATAAGAAAACATGAAACAGAACCTATAAAAGTAAAAAATTGCATGAACCGTTTTTTATAGCCACCATAATCAGCTATCCCTGATAATATAGGAGAAATAATAATTATAATTAAATATGCAAATGCAATTGCATAATCGTATAAAACTGTGTTTTTTACTAACAGGCCCAAGAAATTAACTATTTCGCTTTTAAAAGCTGCTTTGGTTACCTGTTGGTAATAAATAGGAAATAATACAGTCGTTATTATAAGGTTATATGCAGAATTGGCTATGTCATAAGAGCACCAGGCATTAATAACTTTTTTGTTGTTTTTCTCCATTCATAAAGAATTAATTGTTAAGAATAAAGAACAAAGAAAAAAAATTAAAGAAAAAAATTGTCAACAGACTTCCAGAAAAAAAGCGGCTGATAAAAATAATCGTCCGCTTTTTATTAAATTATTATAAATCTAAGATTGAGTTTTCGAAACTACAAGTTTTCAAATTCTAATTTTCATTTAGTTTCCAGAGCTTTAATTTGTTCAGTAAGCTTGTTATACAAAATCTGATTTATCGGCACCAGGGGCAATCTTAAATGATTATTGGCAAGTTTTTTAATTTGTAATGCCGCTTTAATTCCGGAAGGGCTACATTCTGCAAATAAAGAATTGATAATGTCGACCAATTGATAATGGATTGCGCGTGCCTGAAGTATTTTTTTATCTAAGGCAAGGCTTACCATTTCTGAAAATTCTTTTGGAAATGCATTTGCAACTACAGAAATAACACCACTTCCCCCAAGACAAATAATTGGAAATGTAAGGGCATCGTCGCCTGAAATTACCAGGAAATCTTTCGGCTTATTTTTAATTATATCCATAACCTGTGTAAGATTGCAGGAAGCTTCTTTTATAGCAACTATGTTTTTAAATTCATTGGCAAGTTTTAAAACTGTTTCAGCCGTCATGTTAGATGCAGTTCTTCCTGGAACGTTATACGGAATAACAGGTATTGGACTGGAAGATGTGATAGCCTTAAAATGTTCGTAAATACCGGTTTGACTGGGTTTATTGTAATAAGGGGATACTGACAAAATTGCATCAACACCTTCAAAATTGAAAGACTTAATTTTATTAATAACTTCCTGGGTATTGTTTCCACCTATGCCAACTACAATTGGCACACGCTTGTTTGCTGCTTCAATAACTGTATCGATAACTGCAAGTTTTTCGTCATTGCTCAGCGTGGCTGGTTCGCCGGTTGTACCTAAAACAACTATATAATCGATTTTATTTTCAATTTGGTAATTGACAAGCTTAGTCAACGCTTTAAAATCAACACTATCATCATTTCTAAATGGGGTAACTATCGCGACCCCGGTACCTGTAAATTTAGTTGTTGGTATACTCATGAATTGGATTTTTTAATTGATAGCCAAAAATAAAAATCTTATATTAAAAACAAAAGTGAAACAATCTTAATTCATAACCGGTAAGAAAGAAAATTTCTTTCCGTATTCCAACATTTGCTTTGTAAAATCATTGGGATATTCAATTTTTACATCAATTATTTTTCCATCTTTTTCAACTGGAATAAGTATTGGGTTAATAAAACCATTATATGGCGCAAGGTTCAACTTTGCAAATCTTTGCCTGGTTTCTGCCAATAATTTCTGATCAACAATTACCCCATAATTTTCGATTAATGCCTTACCTGCTTTATAATCACCTTCAGATTTTATTCTCTGGACTTCTGCCAATAATTTTCCAAAAAGGACACGAAGCTTATCAAAATCGTTTATCCTGACATAAGTTTTATTATCCTTCTTAAAGAATTCTATCACATTTTCCTGTTTTCCTTTTTCGTAACACCACATGGCAATAAGTTGTCGGTTGCGCATATGAGCTTCTTCAAGATTTTTACCTGGTTCAATTCGCACGAGTTGTGTAATAAGCCCGTTCCGAATATATGTCATATATTCTGCCTTGCCAGCATCGAGCGAAGGGATTATTCCCAATTCCACCAACTTCGGATCCATTATATAATAAAGTGCAAACAAATCTGCACGGGCTTCTTCAAGTGGTGAATGGTAATTTTTCAAAGCATCAACACTAACACCTGGCATAAGTTGTCCGGAAGCATGCCCGAGACACTCATGTAAGTCAGTATGAATATTACCGCTAATATATCCATATTTTTTTACCAGATCAATTTCATCCTGACTTGCAGCAAACTCTTCAAGTTTGCCACTTTTCATATCAGATTGATCGTAAGCATAAGTAATATTTTCAAGTGTTACAGATTTAGAGCCATGTTCTTTCCTTATCCAATCGGAATTGGGCAAGTTTATACCAATTGGAGTAGAAGGATGACAATCACCACCTAATTGCATGGTTGTAATAATTTTTGCAGTAATACCTTTAACTGTTTTTTTCTTAAACTTTTGGTCAACCGGCGAATTGTCTTCAAACCATTTAGCATTCAAGCTCAATTTTGTGGCACGTCCTGTGGCTTCCTCATCACGGAAATTTACTACAGATTCCCATGTGGCTTTATGTCCAAGAGGATCACCGTAAACTTCTATAAATCCATTTGTGAAATCAACCCGCGAAGCTGTGTCTTCAACCCATGAAATATTATAATCATCCCAGATTTTTAAATCGCCGGTTTTATAATATGAAATCAATTTCTCAATATTTTCTTTTTGTTTTGGATTCTCTGCAACAGTCATTGCTTTATCCAGCCATTTAATAATTTCATCTATTGCTTGTCCGTAAAACCTCCTGATTTCCATACCTTTTCTGTTATTTTGCCATTTTCTTTAACCAACCTTGAATTCAGGCCATAAGAAATTGGTTCCTCATCTTTCGGATTATTCATTTTTTTGTAATAAGCTTCTGCTTCCTTCTCAGTAACGCCTTCATAGAAATGACAAGCAGAATTTTGAACCAAATCTTTTGACTGATCCTGCCAAACGCGTTTTGGAAGAATATTCGGATCGAAAATAACCGGGATTATTATATCAGTCAATTGTTTGAAACTCATTCCCTGCGGTAATTCAAATTTTGAATTACCGGAATTTTTTATCAATTCTTCAAAATATTCTTTCGTGAAAGTTGGCAGGATTTTATCGGTTGAATAATGATGATAAATACCATTAGAAAACCAAACACGTTTTGTATAAAGCATAAACTTGCTGAAATCTTCACTTTTCCTGTCACCTTTGTAAGTTTCAACAATATTTTCAAGTATCTTACGAATAGCAAGGTTGTACTTACCGTTTTGGTCCCAGAAAATATCACGACCGGAAAGTGCGGCCTGGCTTAAATAATAAAGCAATTCTTTTTGTTTTAAATCAAGCTTTTCAAATCCAGGTACTTGATATCGCAAAATTCTTAAATCTGCAAACTGTTCAGATATATATTGAAATGTATCAACCTGTCCTGACAACTGATCTGATGGCTTCTGTGTCCCACAGGACGAAAATAAACTTGTTCCTATCATAACGAATAATAAAATTTTAATTGTTGTTTTCATAATTTTAAGATTTGATAAAAATGGAATTGAAGCAGCAAATGTACAAACAAATGTTTCGATTTTTTATTAATAGAAATTATCATTTATTGCAAAACCATCAATAAAATATTTTTGCCTTATGTTAAAAGAAAAAAATATTTTGTAATATTGCAGCCTGTTTTTGAAAAGCAATAATTGTAATTAAATATACAGCAATGAACTTAATGAATGTTGTAAACGAGAACCTGGCAGTTAAAAACGAATTCCCGGAATTTAAAAGCGGCGACACAGTTACGGTTCACTATAAAATTAAAGAAGGAAACAAAGAGAGGATTCAGCAATATAAAGGTGTTGTAATTCAACGTACTGGAAATGCACATACTGCTACATTTACAGTTCGTAAAATGTCTGGCAACATTGGAGTCGAAAGAATATTTCCAATATCATCCCCATTTATCGACAAAATAGAAGTTAACAAACATGGTAAAGTCCGAAGGGCAAAAATATTTTATTTACGCAATTTAACAGGGAAGAAAGCCCGTATCCAGGAAAAGAAACATATCGCAGTTGTTTAGTGCTGATAAAAAGTAAAAAGACACCCTGCCATTTAGCGGGGTTTTTTGTTATGTACTTTTCAATTTATTAATATCAATAAATCCTTTGTAGTTACTTAATTTTGATAAATTAAAAAAATTAAATTATGGCTACACTAAAATTCAAAACCAACATAAATTGCAACAATTGCAAAACCATAGCAAGCCAAGCTTTAAATAATATTGCAGGCATTAAAAATTGGGATGTCGATATAGTTGCCCCGGAAAAATATTTGACTGTTGAGGGTGAAAATATTAAATCAGAAGAAGTTATTGGAGCATTAGCAAATGTAGGGTTTAAAGGACAATTGATTAAAAATTAATATATAATTCAGAATTCTGAATTATATTGGTTTTATCCCAAATTCTTTTCCTTTTCCAATCATAAATTTATATGCATCTTCATAATTGTTAGGAATAATACCATCGAGGATTGCATCTTTTATTGCACTTTTGATATCACCAATTAATTTGCATGGTGGCAATCCAAAAACCTTACAAATTTCATTTCCATTAATTGGAGGTTGAAAGTTTCTTATTGCGTCTTTTTCTTCCAACTCTTTTAGTTTTTCCCTAACTAATTTAAAATTTGCTAGATATGTATTTTTAAGTTTTTCATTTTTTGAAGTTATGTCAGCTTCACAAAGCATCATGAGGTCTTCAATATCGTCACCAGCTTCAAACAAAAGCCTGCGAACGGCCGAATCGGTAACTTCTTCCTGCGAAAGAACTATTGGTTTTAAGTGGAGGCTCACAAGTTTTTGAACATACTTCATTTTTTCGTTTAACGGCAATTTCAATTTACGAAAAATATCAGGAACCATCTTTTGTCCTATAAATTCGTGTCCATGAAATGTCCAGCCTATTTTTGGCTCATACCTTTTTACATTCGGTTTGGCAATATCATGCAGAATAGCTGCCCAGCGAAGCCAAAGATTATCAGTTTGAAGAGTTAAATTGTCGAGCACTTCTAAAGTATGCAGAAAATTATCTTTGTGTTTTCTTCCGTTCTTTTCATCAACACCCTTTAATTTCTGAAGTTCAGGAAATATCAATTCCAGAAGACCAATACTTTCCAACAATTTAAAACCGACAGAAGGCTTTTTAGAGACAATAATTTTGTTTAGCTCATCACTAATTCGCTCTGAAGAAACAATCTTAATGCGTTCCCTGTTTTTCTCAATTGCTTCTATGGTTATTGGTTCTATTGTAAAACCAAGCTGGGTTGCAAACCTAATTGCCCGCATCATGCGCAATGGGTCATCAGAAAATGTAATATCAGGATTGGTTGGGGTGCGGATAATACAATCATGCAAATCCTGAATTCCATTGAACGGATCAATCAACTCTCCATAATCTCTTTTATTCAGGCTTATTGCCATTGCATTAATTGTAAAATCCCGCCGGATCTGATCATCCTCAAGAGTTCCATTTTCTACTATTGGTTTACGTGAATTGCGCCTGTATGATTCTTTCCTGGCTCCAACAAATTCTATTTCATAATCACCAGCCTGGACCATTGCAGTACCAAAACTTTCAAAGACATTCACCTTCGAATTTTTTCCTAAGGCAATTGAAACTTTTTGAGCCAGTTCAATTCCACTTCCAGCTACAACAATATCGATATCCTTACTTTTTCTGTTTAACAGGCAGTCACGCACGTAGCCACCAATAACATAAACAAGAACCTCTTCCTGCTGGCCTATATCTGAAATGATATTAAAAATCCTTTTATTTAGGAATTTATTCATGAATAAAGTTAAAATCAAATTTTCGCGACAAAAATACAATATTTTAAATGGCAGAAATCGATTATCAAAATAGCTTTTCCTGATTATTTAGAAATATTCTAAACAAACCGAAAAAATAATTGTTAATAAATAAAAAGTTTAATAGGTAATTATACTTAAGGCTTTTAGGACACAGAAAGGATATTATTTAAAGTCCCTTCGTTTCTGGAATATTAGAATAAGCCTGGTTGATTGATTTCATTTTTTTAACAATCTAACAGTCTATTATCTAAACACCTTAAGAATATTAAATATAAAAAATAATATGGTAGAACATTTAGACAAACAGGGCTTTATAGGCAAAATATTTAATTTTGAGACAAATAAAGATTGGCAATATGAAGGTGATATGCCCTGCATGATTGATTTTTATGCAAATTGGTGCGGGCCATGTAAAATGGTAGCACCTATTCTTGAAGAACTTTCCTTTGAATATGAAGGGAAATTAAAAATTTACAAAGTTAATACTGACGAAGAACGTGAACTTGCAAGTGTATTTGGAATTCAGAGTATCCCTTCATTATTATTTGTGCCACTGTCTGGCCAACCCCATATGGCGATGGGTGCGATGCCTAAGGAATCTTTTAAGCATGCATTTGAAGAAATTTTAGGTGTTAAATAAAATAACAACTGATGACTTGTTTTCTTTTTAATAATATCCAATATATAATATTGAATTTTTTGACAAAAATTGGCTTTGGGCCAATCTACAATTTTATTATATTTGCCGCTTAATTTTAAATAACCAAAAACTCATTCAATGATTCATTATAAGGAATTAGGATTGGTCAATTCAAAGGAATTGTTCCAAAAAGCAGTTAAAGGCGGATATGCAATTCCTGCTTTTAATTTTAATAACCTCGAACAATTGCAGGCAATAATCAGTGCCTGCGTTGAAACTAAATCACCTGTAATTTTGCAGGTATCAAGTGGTGCAAGGAAATATGCAAACCAGACTTTGTTACGTTTCTTAGCCCAGGGCGCTGTTCAGTATGCCAAAGAACTTGGCTATGAAATTCCAATTGTTTTGCATCTCGATCATGGAGATACACTCGATCTGTGCAAATCATGTATCGATACGGGTTTTTCTTCAGTGATGATCGATGGATCGCACCATCCTTACGAAAAAAATATTGAGCTTACCAAACAGGTTGTTGAATATGCACACAAATATGATGTGTCTGTTGAAGGCGAATTGGGTGTGTTAGCTGGTATCGAAGACGAAGTGGTTGCAGAACATTCATCGTATACTCGTCCTGAAGAAGTTGAAGATTTTGTGAAGAAAACCGGTGTTGATTCACTGGCTATTTCAATAGGCACTTCGCATGGCGCAAATAAATTCAAACCTGAACAATGTACGCGCAATGCTGATGGAATTCTTGTTCCACCTCCTTTAAAATTCGAAATTTTAGAACAGATAGAAAAACGTATTCCTGGATTTCCGATTGTACTTCATGGCGCTTCATCGGTACCAGCCGAACTTGTTAAAATTATTAATTCGCACGGAGGTAAATTAAAAGATGCAGTCGGGATTCCCGAAGAACAACTCCGAAGGGCTGCTTCATCGGCTGTTTGCAAAATCAATATTGACTCGGATGGCCGTTTGGCAATGACTGCTGCAGTTAGAAAAGTGTTCGTCGATAGTCCCGCTGAATTCGACCCAAGGAAATATTTAGGTCAGTGCACGTGACCAATTAAAGGAACTTTATAAACACAAAGTAGTAAATGTTCTGGGAAGTGCCAACAAAGCATAAAAGACAGTAGATTTGAAGAACTGAAGAATTGAAGTTCTGAAGTTCTGAAGTTCTGAAGTTTTATAAAAAAATGAAACCGGCCGATTGGCCGGTTTTTTATTGATATATATTAATGATTTTTTAGCCATTCTAACCAGTTGTCTAAACCCTGGCCTGTTTTTACAGATAATTCTATGATTTGCATGTCTGGTTTAATATGAAGCACATTTTGTTTAGCCAATTCAATGTTAAAATCGAGATGTGGTAGTAAATCTATTTTGCTTATAATGCATACTTTTGACGAATGAAACATGTTAGGGTATTTCAATGGTTTGTCTTCACCTTCAGTTACACTAAATATAACCATACGTGTTTCTTCACCCAAGTCGAACAGCGCAGGGCAAACCAGGTTTCCAACATTCTCAATAAATACGACCGATCCATCTTTAGGCCTTAATTTAGTTAAGGCATCATGTATCATATTTGAATCGAGATGACAGGCATTGCCAGTATTTATCTGCAATACATCAGCACCTGTAGCAGCTATTCGTTTTGCATCATTGTCTGTCTGCTGATCGCCTTCAATTACATAACACGTTCTTTTACTTTTAATTTCTTTTATAGTAATTTCAAGAAGGCTTGTCTTTCCGGAACCAGGCGAACTAACAAGGTTTAAGGCAAAAATTCCTTTTGCCTCGAAGTATCCGCGGTTGCGTTCGGCCATAATATTATTGGCAGCAAGAATATCCTGCTCAATTGAAATAATGTGGTTTTCATGAGCATGGTCATACGGATGGGAGTGATCGTGCCCGTGCCCGTGTGAATGGTCATGACGATGGTGGCCATGAACATGGTCATGAGCTTTTATTTCATTCTCATCAGCTTTTTCCCCGGGCCTGAATATTTTATAACCTCCTTCAGGTTCTCCGCATCCGCAAGATTCACACATATTATTTATGCATTATGTTAAAAATTATATAGCTTATTATAATTGTATATATTTTATTTTCAAGATATTAATATTTAGAGCAAAGAACAAATAATAATGAATGATAATAAAAACCAAAGTTATTTATTAAAGGGATATTTTTTTTATTTTTAAAATCAATTCAACAAATCCTTGGCAATTGCAAACCAGCTGGCATATCAATTAAACGTTTGCCACCTGAAATTGTTTTAAGGACTACTTTACCAGGATTTGCTGAAACGACTTCACCAATTATTGCGGCAGCTTTGCCGCAAGAGTCTTCCTGCATTGTTTTAAGAACTATTTCGGCTTTTTCAGAAGGAACTACTATCAATATTTTTCCTTCGTTTGCAAGAAAAAGCGGGTCAAAACCGAAAATTTCGCAAACTGCCTGAACTTCTTCTTTTACAGGAATAGCCTGTTCGTCAAGAATAATGCCCTTGTTAATTTTAGATGCAAGTTCGCTTGCAACAGTCCCTAAGCCACCACGCGTTGCATCGCGCATAAATGAAATTTCAGGACAAACAGCTAATACTTTTTGAATAAAATGATTCAATGATGCACAATCGCTCAATATATTTGCTTCAAACTTCAGCGATTCGCGCGATGCAAGTATTGCAATTGCATGATCGCCAATAGTACCATTAATAATTAATTTATCACCAGGACTAACGTTAATTGCATTTCCAATTTTCTCAAATTCTTTTTTTAAAAATCCAATTCCGGAAGTATTAATAAACAACTTGTCGCATTTGCCGCGGGGCACAACTTTTGTATCTCCTGTTACAATTGTTATACCTGCATGTAAAGCTTCTTCAGCCATCGATTTTACAATTGTTTCTAAATCAGCTAAAGCAAATCCTTCTTCAATTATAAATGACGAACTTAAATATTTCGGAACAGCACCTGAGACTGCCAAATCGTTAACCGTGCCACACACTGCAAGCTTCCCGATATTTCCTCCCGGGAAAAAAATTGGATCAACAACATAGCTGTCGGTTGTAAAAGCCAACGCACAATTTTCATTTTCTAACACAGCTGAATCATTCAGGTCGTTGAGTTTTTCATTGCTGAAATATTTCATGAATAAACCTGAAATCAGCTCGTGTGTTATACGCCCGCCACTGCCATGATTGAGAGTTATTATATTTTTCATTTTTATAATTTTATAAGGTGCCAATGTTTCAATGTGCTGATGAAAAAAAAAATGTATTTTGTGAAAGCATTACATTAAATCAGCACATCAGCACATTAATCATTCATTTCCATACCTGTAAAATACATTGCAAGCTCCTTCCAAAGAAACCATGCATGCTCCGGTCGGATTTTCCGGTGTGCAGACTTTTCCATATAACTTACAATCCGCTGGAGCCTTCAACCCTTTTAATACCTGGCCGCAAATGCAACCCTTTGGTTCTTTCGGATCTTCAATTTGAATAGTAAAAACTTTTTCAGTATCGAATTTTGTAAAAGCTGGTCTTATTTTTAACGCGCTTTTCGGGATTATTCCAAATCCTCGCCAGTTTGCATCTGTAGCTTCAAAAACTTTTTCGACTGCCAACCTGGCCTTGCTGTTCCCTTCTGGCTTCACAACCCGCGAATACTGAATTTCGACTTTAGGATTGTTACTTTCAAATTGCTGTACCAGCATATAAACCGATTGCAAAATATCCAATGGTTCGAAACCTGCAATAACAACACCTTTATGGAATTTATTAACAATAAAATTATACATTTCAGTACCGGTAATTACGCTGACATGCCCTGGCGCAAGAAACCCGTCAACATTTATTCCTTCCTCTATTATAGCTTTCATTGGCGGGGGCATAACTTTATGAGAACACAAAACTGAAAAATTATTTAGTTTTAATTCTGCTGCTTTTAAAATACCTGCGGCAGTTGCCGGGGTAGTTGTTTCGAAACCGATGGCAAGGAAAACAATTTTCTTATCAGGGTTATATTTTGCAATATCTAAAGATTCCAAAATTGAGTAGACCATTTGTATATCAGCACCGCTTGCTTTTTCTTTTTCAAGTGACGAATATGATCCGGGCACTTTTATCAAATCGCCAAAAGTGGTTATAATTGAGTTTTTAATTCTTGAAACAGCAATAGCTTTATCGATATAATCAATCGCGGTTACACAAACCGGACACCCTGGGCCTGAAACCAGTTTAATATTGGCGGGCAGTAATCCTTTAATCCCGAAGCGATGTATTGCCATCGTATGACTACCACAAACTTCCATGATACAAATATTTTTTTTCGAAACTTTGTGGATTATTTCCGAAATTGCAAGTATTTGTATACTATCACGGTATTCTGAAATGAATTTCATTGTTTTCTTTTAGAATAATTGAAGTTTGGAAAAACTGAAGAACTGAATAAAGAAGAATTGAATTTCTGAAGTTTTGAATATGTTATAAGCAAATCCACACATTTGCACATTAACAAATCAGCACATTAAATCATTACCCCATTCCCAATTCTTTCAATAATTCTAAAGTTTTTCTGGCTTCTTCTTCGTCCACTTTTTGTATTGCAAACCCGGCATGGACAAGCACATAGTCTCCAATTTTTGCATCATAGAGCAAATCGAGAGAAGCACGTAATTCAATACCGCCCACCACAACTTTTGCTTCGTTACCTGATATTGATTCAATTCTTGCCGGTACGCCTAAACACATAACACTTTCCTTTTAATTGCTGCAATATACATCTGGCCTAAAGCAATTCCCCCATCGTTTACCGGGACTAGCCTGTTTGAAAAAACTTTAAACGTATCATTTTTCAGTTTGTTCTCGATATTTTCCAATAAATATTTATTCTGAAATGTACCACCAGAAAGGGCTACATTATTTATTCCCGTTTTATCGCGGGCTTCATTACAAATTAAAACAACAACATTCACAATTGTGTTGTGAAACTTTGTTGAAAGTTCGCCTATTGAAACTCCATTTTTTAATTCTGAAATTAATTCTATCCACATTTTTTTAAAATCAACGATTCCCGAACTATATTGAAAACTGTATGATCCTTTATAAATTTCATTAATTGCAGCTTCGAGCTTCATGGGCGCTTCTGCATGAAATGATGGTTCGTTGCAAATGCATGCAATTGTGGCCACTGCATCAAATAATCTACCAGCGCTGCATGATAATGGCGAATTAATTTTTTTGTCAATTGCTTCAAGCGCCAAATTTACTTTCCTTTTTTCGAGTGAATGGACAAAAGGAATATCAAAATTTAAAAATTCTTTACCAAAGGCATTATAAAGATATGAAATTCCTGATCTCCAGGGTTCGGGAACAGCTTTGTCGCCGCCTGGTACCGGCATGTATTTGAAATGGGCAAACCGGGAAAAGTCAGTTCCTTCACAAATCAGAAATTCACTTCCCCAAATATTACCGTCAGTTCCATAACCTGTACCATCGAATGCAACACCGATAACAGGGCAATTAATTTCATTTTCAGCAATCACCGATACTATATGCGCGTGATGGTGCTGAACAGTTTCAACCTGGATTCCTAATTGACGGGAAAAAATATTTGTTACATAGTCAGGATGTAAGTCAGTTACGGCTAAAGTTGGTTCAAATCGAAAAATATTTTTAAAACGGCTAAACGATTCAGAATAGAAATTAAAATTTTCAAAGTTTTGCAAATCTCCAAAATACTGACTTAATATAGCTTGGTTGCCTTTCCCGATACAAAAAGCGCCAGTTAGTTCCGCGCCTGATGCAAAAATCCCTTCGACATTTACCGGCAATTGCACTGGCGAAGGCACGTAACCGCGCGAGCGCCTGATTATCCTGGCAGCATTGTTAACAAACTGGATAACCGAATCATCTGTACGGTTAAAAATTTCGCGGTTATAAATCAGGACACCTTCTGTAATAGCTCCAAACCTGGCAATTGCTTTGTTGTTATCAATTATTATAGGTTCATCAGAAAAATTACCGCTTGTCATTACTATTAAATCAAGCGAAATATGTTCAAATAGTAAATGGTGAAACGGCATGTAAGGCAACATCGCACCAATAGTGCCAAGTCTATAATTCACCATTTGCAATATATTTCCTTTCTCTTTTAATATTACAATTGGCCTACGAAATGACAACAATTCATTTTCTTCAATTTCGGAAATCAAAGCATATTTCTTTACGGCATCAATATTTTTGAACATAACCGCGAATGGTTTTGTATCACGGTGTTTCAATTGCCTGAGACGGGCAACAGCTTTCTCGTTATTAGCATCACAAGCAAGATGAAAACCGCCCGTAGCTTTAAATGCAAAAATACCACCATTTAAAAGTGTTTCGGAAATATATTTGAAAATGACAGTTAAATCGTTTATTAAGCCTTGTTTAGTTGATAAAGAATATTTCGGCCCGCAATTGTTGCAGGCAATGGGTTGCGCATGAAACCTGCGGTCTGAAATATCTTCATACTCCATCCGGCATTTTGCGCACATTTCGAAAGTTGCCATGCTTGTATTTGGCCGATCGTAAGGTAAAGCCATAATAATTGTAAACCTGGGCCACAGTGGCTGCAATTGATAAGCGGATAACTGATGCGGTGAGGATTAGTTTTTAAATCGGCTACACATTCGTTGCAAACAGCAATATCTGGACTAATCTGTGTTACTTTATTTGAATTGTCTTCACTTTCACTTATGAAAAAATCCTGAACGTCCAGAAATTGGATATTTTCTTTCAAAATATTGTGAATTTGAGATGCAGCAGGTTTTTGTTCGTAAATTAATTTTAAAAAATTGTCAATATTGACCTTGTTTCCCTGAATATAAACTTTAACTGAGTTATTTGTATTTTTTACCCAACCATTGAGACAGAGTGATTTGGCAAGTTTTAAAACAAATGGCCTGAAACCCACACCCTGCACCAAACCTTGTATCGTTAACAAGTATGCATTCTCAGAATTATTTTTTACTTTAGGCATTATAAAAAATTGACGGCAAAGATAGTTGATTTGAAATTTTTAAATCACTTTCATTCGTCAACGATTTCTTGACTTTTATCCTAACTTTTGGATACTGAAACAATAATTTCGACATTTGTTTACTTAAAAGTCATGTTTATCAAATAAAAAAGACTTTTCCAGCAGATAAGAGTATAATGCAATAATTTTGTTAATAATTTAATTGAAGAGCCGGTATGATCGAATTAATGAAGCAGGCGATAGAGGCATTGAAGACGAAGGTAAATTCCAACCTTGAAGAAATTAAAAACAACGAGATTTTGTTTCGTAAAATGTTTTCTGAAGGTAAAGTTAAAGATTTCGCAGATGACATGAACAATATCCTTGAAAACAATAAACAACTTTTATCAGAAAATTTTGATTTTATAAATGTTCAATTGTCTTTATTAAAATTCCTTGAAAAGTACAAACTTCAGGAAGTATTTAATGAAAGCCGACTGGAAGAAACAAATACAAATAATGTTGAACCTGAACAAATCGATTACTTTGAAATGACTATCGCTGGAAAACTCATTTTCAATAAAGAACACCCAATGTACTATGATTCTGCTTTTTTCAACAATTTAATGAGTTATTTTGAATCTCATGAGAATTATGAAAAATGTGCCGAATTATTGAAAGTAAAAAATCCTTCAAAATTGTTATAATTATTTATTTGTAGTTTCAATAATGAAAGAGCTTTTAAAAAAATTACTTGATGAAATGAAAGTCAAGGTTATGACAAACCTTGAACAAGCAAAAGAGCATGAAAGCGATATTAGAAAATTATTAAGCAGCCAGGAGACATTTGAGAAAGCATTTAATATGCAGAAGAAATTCGATAGGACAAGGCAAATTTTAAGTGAAAATCATGATTACCTTGAAATTCAGATGAAAATTGTAAAATTAATAGATAAGTATAGAAATACTGACTTCATGAATATGCCTTTAGCACCAAAAACTGAAAAGAAAATTGAAATCGACTATTTTAAAGAGACTATCGAAGGCAGGATGGTTTTCAACGAATACCATCCATACTACCTCGATGAAATTTTTATCGGTGATTTAATCACATACTTTCTAAAAAAGGAAAATTTCGAAGAATGTCAGACGGCTTATTGAATTAAAAAATGAAATTACAGCCCGTAAATAAAATTAAACGTAAAGGCACTATAAGCTAAGAAGTATAATTTTTAATAAGAAATTTGCGTCTTAGCATCATGATGTTATAAAATTATGAAACCCCCATATTTGCCATCTTTTCGCTAAAGTATTTCCCGGCTTTCAACTTCTCTGCAACTTCGGTGAAAACGTTAATGGTGTATTCGGCATCAGCAAGTGTATGCGATGCAGTTGGAATTATCCTTAACATCAATACTCCTTTGGGCACTACAGGATATGTTACTGCGGAACAAAATAACCCATAATTTTCCCTTAAATCCATCACGACATTTGCACCTTCGGGAACACTTCCGGAAAGATAAACAGGAGTTACAGGGGAATTGGTATTTCCAATATTCAGGCCCTTTTCTTTAAAGCCTTTTTGGATGGCTTTTACAACCGTCCAGAGTTTTTCGCGCAGTGAAGGGTTTGTTTTTATTAGTTCTAACCTTTTAAGCGCACCGACCACCATAGCCAAGGGCAAAGATTTTGCAAAAATTTGAGAACGCATGTTGTATTTAAGAAAATCGATCACTTCTTTTTTTGAAGCAACGAATCCGCCAATACCGGCCATAGATTTTGCAAATGTACCGAAGTAAATATCAACTTCGCTTTGCACCCCGAAATGTTCATCTGTTCCAGCCCCGGTTCTGGCCCATAGTGCCAAAACCATGCGCGTCATCAATTAACAAACGGAAATTGAATTTCTTTTTTAATGCGGTAATTTCGTCGAGCTTGCCCAAATCACCTGACATACCAAAAACGCCTTCGGTGATTACCAAAATGCCTCCCTTAGTTTCTTCAGCCATTTTGGAAGCACGTTCTAATTCTTTTTCAAGATTGGCTATATTATTGTGCGGGTAAACAAACCGTTTGCCCATGTGAAGCCTCAAACCATCGATAATACAGGCATGAGCTTCAGAATCGTAAACAATGACATCGTTTCTGCTGCAAAGCGTATCGATAATGGAAATCATTCCCTGGTAACCATAATTTAAGACATATGCAAAATCTCTTTTTACAAATTTAGCCAGCTTATTTTCCAACTCTTCATGCAACGTAGTCTGACCAGACATCATACGTGCTCCCATTGGTGCAGCCATGCCAAAAACCCTTGCCCCTTCAGCATCGGCATTCCGGACTTCGGGATGGTTTGCAAGTCCAAGGTAGTTGTTAAGGCTCCAGTTCAGCACTTCTTTTCCCCTGAAAATCATTCGAGGGCCAATCTCACCTTCAAGTTTTGGAAACATAAAGTATCCTTCAGACTCTTTTTGGTATTGCCCTAATGGGCCTTTATTTTTTTCTATTTTATCAAATAAATCCACAGCAATATTTTTTGTTTGTTAATCATTAAAAAATATAAGCTACAAATGTAATTTATTTTGAAATTCAAACAACCAGTATGAATTAAGAAATGGTTATTCAATTGTTTTAAATTTCAGGATAGTATCTGAAGGAGAAGATGAATTGAAAATTGCACTGCCGGCAACGATTATATCGACACCTGCATCAATAAGTTTTTTGGCATTGTTTAAATCAATTCCGCCATCGACTTCAATTAAAGATTTTGAATTTTTCTTTAGGATAAGTTCTTTTAACCTTATTATTTTTGAGTAAGATGCTTCGATAAACTTCTGCCCGCCAAAACCAGGGTTTACTGTCATATTTAAAACTAAATCAGTTTCATTTATTATTTCTTCAAGATACTGAACAGGAGTATGCGGATTAATTGCAACACCAGCTTTAAGGCCTTTTTGCTTAATATATTGAATTGTCCTGTGTAAATGATTGCAAGCTTCAATATGAACAGTGATATTTGATGCTCCTGCTTCAGCAAATTCATCAATATATCTGTCTGGGTCGATAATCATTAAGTGAACATCGAGTGGTTTTTTGGATATTTTATGAATAGCAGCAACAACTGGCTGGCCAATTGTTATATTAGGCACAAAAACACCATCCATAATATCCAGGTGAATCCAGTCAGCTTCACTGACATTCAGCATATTAATTTCCTGTTGAAGATTTATAAAATTAGAATTTAATATTGAAGGAGAAATTATTAGTCCCATATTCGTTTATTAACTTACGCAAATATAGGTAACATTCTTTGACCGAAAATAGATGAAAGATATTTTTAGAATTTTAAAAAATATTGAATGATCTTGAAAAAAGGAAATTCTAGTAAATAATTATCCCAAATAAGTTCTTAATAATTTGCAGCGCGTAGCATTTTTTAACCTTTTAATTGCTTTCTCCTTAATTTGGCGAACCCTTTCACGTGTGAGGCCAAATTCAATTCCAATTTCTTCTAAAGTATGTGCATGGATTCCATTTAACCCGAAAAATAACCTTACAATATTTGCTTCTCTTATTGAGAGTGTTGATAAGGCCCTTTCTATTTCTTTTCGTAACGAATCGTTGAACAATCCTTTTTCAGGACTTAATGCATCTGAGTTTAATAAGATGTCGTACATGTTACCTTCATCATCCTGTCCTATGGGTGCATCCATTGAAAGATGCCTGCTCGAAGTTCTAATAGCCTCTTTGACATCATTGGGAGCAAGCTCAAGAGCTTGCGCAACCTCTAGTATGGTAGGTTCACGTTCGAATAATTGTTCTAAATTGGCAAGTGTTTTATTGATTTTGTTAATCGAACCAATCTTGTTAAGTGGTAACCTTACAATGCGTGCTTGCTCAGCAAGTGCCTGAAGAATTGATTGCCTTATCCACCAAACAGCATAAGAAATAAACTTAAAACCCCTGGTCTCATCGAAACGTTGGGCAGCTTTAATAAGGCCAAGATTGCCTTCATTGATCAGGTCGGGTAAACTCAAACCTTGATTTTGATATTGTTTGGCAACAGAAACAACAAATCTGAGATTGGCGTTAACCAACCTATCTAAAGCCTTTGGATCTTTTTGTTTTATGCGTCTTGCAAGTTCAACTTCTTCTTCTGCTGTAATTAAATCAACTTTTCCAATATCATGAAGGTATTTGTCAAGCGAAGGTGTTTCCCTGTTGGTGACTTGTTTAATGATTTTCAACTGTCGCATATAGCAACTTTAATTTATACCTTATGTTTTAAAAAAGTTACAGGCGTTTTATATTGAGGACTATTCGTCTAATGTTCCTGTATAATATATTTTTTAATAAAGATATCGAATTTAGAACTATTTTTTGTAATTTTCCTCCCAAATAAATTTTATTTGATAAAATTTAAAAAATATTTTGTGGTTACCATGCAATTGCGTATTATTGCAGCATAATATTCCGAAATAAATCCCAAATAGTACGTTTCGACTTTGTTGCAAATCTTGTTTTATAGTATCATTTCTTATATAAATCAATTAAACTTAATTCTAAATAAATTTTATGTACGATATCCTCGAATTGAATGACAAACTCCTGCCGGATCTTAAAGAAATAGCCAAATCTTTGGATATTAAAAAGACCGAAACCATGAAAAAACAGGATCTTATTTACAAGATTCTAAACCAACAAGCTATTGAGGCAATTACAAAAAATAAAGTAGATAAAGAGAAATCTGCCCCAAAATCAATAATTTCTCATGATGCAGATGAAAAGAAAAAAAGGGGACGAAAAAAACAATTCTTCGAAAGGCCTGATTTAAGCTCAATAGGTCAAGATAAGCCGATTTCAGAAAAAAAGAACGTTCCCATCCTGGAAGAAATAGCACCACCTATTAGTGAAGATATTGAGAACAGAAAACTTTCTGTCGAAGAAAGTAATGAATTTATTGTTACAGATGTTCCAATTGTTGTTGAGCCACAGATTAAAATGGAATATCCGGAAACCCAAAGTTCTTCGCAACGGGAAAATGGAAGTAAAAGAATTTTCGAACGCAGACGCGACGATAAATCTTATGAATTTGAAGGAATAATAAGTGCTTCAGGTGTTCTGGAAATTATGCCGGATGGATACGGTTTCTTGCGTTCTGCAGACTTTAATTATCTTAATTCACCAGACGATATTTATGTCTCACAATCTCAAATTAAACTTTTTGGGCTAAAAACCGGCGATACAGTTAAAGGCACAATAAGGCCACCAAAAGAAGGGGAAAAATATTTTCCATTAATTAAAGTTGAAGAAATCAATGGCCGTGATCCGGATTTTATAAGAGACAGGGTACCTTTCGATTACCTCACACCTCTTTTTCCTGATGAAAAGTTCAACCTTGTTTCACCAAGAAAACCAAATCTTTCATGTCGTGTTGTTGACATGTTTGCCCCAATTGGGAAAGGTCAACGAGGATTGATCGTAGCTCAGCCTAAAACAGGTAAAACAATTCTATTACAAGATATTGCCAATGCTATTGCCGAAAACCACCCGGAAGTTTATCTTATTATTCTTCTTGTTGACGAACGACCTGAAGAAGTAACTGATATGGCACGAAGCGTAAATGGCGAAGTTATTGCTTCTACATTCGATGAACCGGCAGAACGACATGTTCGTGTTGCAAATATTGTACTTGAAAAAGCAAAAAGATTAGTAGAATGTGGCCACGATGTTGTAATCCTGTTAGATTCGATTACCAGGCTGGCACGCGCTTTCAATACTATTGCGCCTGCTTCGGGAAAAGTTCTATCAGGGGGTGTCGATTCCAATGCATTGCACAAACCGAAACGATTTTTTGGTGCTGCAAGAAATATTGAAAATGGTGGTTCGCTTACCATTCTTGCTACTGCCCTAACAGATACTGGTTCGAAAATGGACGATGTTATTTTCGAAGAGTTTAAAGGTACTGGCAATATGGAACTTCAATTGGAAAGAAAATTATCGAATAAGCGTATATTCCCTGCAGTTGATTTAAATGCATCAAGCACACGCCGTGAAAACCTGCTTTTAGAGAAAGCCATGTTAAATAAAATGTGGGTGCTTAGAAATTATCTTGCTGATATGAACCCTTTAGAAGCTATGGAATTTTTAATTGATCGCCTTAGAAAAAACTGAAACAAATGAAGAATTCCTGGTCTCTATGAATGGAGAATAGTTTTTTCTTAATATATCTGAAATTTGTAAACTAAACAGTTGCATTATTATTTTTGTATGCTTATTCATAGCGCAACTGAAACTGCAAACAACAGGACGCGGATGACGCTGATTTAACAGATTTACGCGGATTTTGAGAACAAAGTTTGCTAAAAAAGCAAAGTTCTCCAATGTAATAGTATAAATGCAATTTGAGTTTTTTATTTTAACCAGGTTTTTCTTCTAAACAATTTTTGATTATACATTGTTTTTGATAGATCATTTATAAATAAATGTTCATATTATTCATCAATAATTTTTATAGATATTTTCTATGAACGTCAAGATAATACATCATCCTAAGAAACTAAGAAAGATTGAAGATGAAGAATGGCGTGTAGTTCCTGAAACGGAAAATCGCTATTTTGTAAGCAATTATGGCCGTGTTAAATCTTTCGCATATAATAAAACTGAAGGCCAGATAATGAAATGCTCAATTACAAATTCATACAAATCTGTAAGTTTAAAATTCACCGAAAATCAAAGAGGTTCTACGTACATAAATTGGTTGCCCAGATATGGCTTCCAAAACCTTCGGAAGAACAAAAAGTTGTGATACATCTTGATTGGAATTTAAGAAACAACCATGTTAACAATTTAGAATGGGCTACTGATGAATTAGCACGGCTCAGGACTGCTGAATTTTTAAGAAATAAATTTAAAGATTCGAAGAGGCCCAGGGCAATTAACCAATCAAAATTAAAAGAAAAAGATGTAATGCTTATAAAATCGATGTTACAAAGGCAAGTCCCCCAATCGAAAATTGCACAACTTTTTTGTATAAGCGGCATGCAAGTATCAAGAATTAAAAGAGGTGAAAATTGGAGTCATGTTGTGATGCCAAATATTGACAATTAAAATTTATTTGCGATTTATTTTATCCGCATTTTCTTTCAACCCCCGTTAATGATTTAAAAAATAAATTATCATTCAATGTCGTTTAGTTAAGCTTGCCATGTTTAAACAAGACGTTTCGACAAGCTCAACGTCCCGCTATTAGAAGCTGTACACTGAGCCTGTCGAAGTGTTTTTCCTTAACTAAACGACATTGAATTATCATTTATCATAAATTTCATTCTCTGTTAGTAAGCCATCGGCAATAACAGTAGATTTTAAATTGTTTTTGTCTATGGCAATGGGCTCAATTAAAATTGAAGGGACTTCTATTTTGCCATTCCAAGTTTTCTCTTTTATATCTGAAATATTTTGTCCTGTTGCTATCTTCATAGCATTTTCAGTCTGCCAGATATGCAAGCTCTTTAAATGGTTTATATACAGTCATTTTTTGCTTGTCTTCAATTATATGCCTGCATGCAAGCTTATCAGCATCCATTCCTGTTACCATTACTTTTCCTGTGATTTTATGATTTTCCAAAGCCATGATCACACCTGAAGCCAATCTGTCACTTGAACAAATAATTGCATCAGGGATACGATCGCTTAAGTTTAGATAATAATTTGTTTCAAAGAAAGCATTTTCAGGATCCCAACCCTCAATGAAAATATTATACATAATTTTTATCTTCCCATCTTTAATAAATGGCTCAAGAGTTTTCATCTGACCTTTGTTTACCTGCACAGCATTAAAATCTGTTTTATCCCCGCCAATTACTAAATATTCACCTGTTGGTTTAAACTTTGTAATATAATCTACCATTTCTTTTCCGACGTTTTGGTATTGAAAAGATATATAAAGATCAAGGTCTGTATTTTTAATCAACCTGTCATAGGCAATTACTATGGCATGCTTCTCATGTGCTTCACGGACAATTTTTGCTGCAAGGTTTGCATTTACTGCTCCCAAAACAAGTACTTTAATTCCCTGTTCTAAAAAATCTTGTGCTTGCTTAATTTGTAAATCTTGGTCATTATTTGCGCTTACTATTATTGCATCACCGCCTAACTCTTTAACTTTCTCCGCAAAATAATCTCTCTCTTTCAAATACCTGTCAGCATTAAAATGAGGAAACAGAAATGCAACTTTTACCAGGTCTTTTTCTTTACACGCTATGCACGATATAACGAAAATTAGAAAAAATAATTTCTTCATAAATATTATTTTGAGTATTATCCTTATTACCAATACGGTAATTTATTATTAAAGTTAGTAAGTTATTAATAATTTCTAATTCTTCTTTTGATTATTTTAACAATATCTAATTTTTCAATAATAATATAATTTGAAGCTACTTATTTTTATTCAAAAGCATAATATATGTCATTTCAAATGCTTAATATTTTATAGATTACAAATCTAATTTAGGTAGATTCGAACTAATCAAAACGAATTGCTATTTAAAATCATTATATATTAAGTCATCACTTAATTTTCTGTAATCAACATAAGAGCTTTTTTCATTACTTTTGTTGCTTAATTTTTCAAAATTATAATTAACTGTTATTTAATTACTTAATAATATAAACACAATGACAAAGAAGAAATTTGTTACATGCGATGGAAATTATGCAACTGCGCATGTAGCATATATGTTTAGCGAAGTTGCTGCAATATACCCTATCACTCCATCTTCTACAATGGCCGAATATGTTGATGAATGGTCGGCTAATGGCAGAAAAAACATTTTCGGTACAACTGTAAAAGTTGCAGAAATGCAAAGTGAAGCAGGCGCAGCTGGTGCGGTTCATGGCTCACTTCAATCTGGTGCACTCACAACAACATATACAGCTTCCCAAGGTCTGTTGCTCATGATCCCCAATATGTATAAAATTGCCGGAGAATTATTACCTGCTGTTTTTCATGTTTCCGCACGTGCACTTGCTGCCCAGGCCCTGTCTATTTTTGGCGACCATAGCGATGTGATGAGTACCCGTCAGACAGGTTTTGCAATGCTGGCTACAGGCAGTGTGCAGGAAGTAATGGATTTAGCTGCCGTATCGCATTTAACAGCAATCAAAACACGTGTACCTTTCCTGCATTTCTTCGATGGTTTTCGTACATCGGCAGAAGTCCAGAAAGTTGAACTTATTGAACAGGAAGAACTTGTTAAACTTTTGGATTGGAAAGCACTTCAGGAATTTCGTGACAGGGCTTTAAACCCGGAACATGCTGTTACCCGTGGCACTGCACAAAATCCTGATATATATTTCCAAACCCGCGAAGCGGCAAATCGTTTTTACGATGTAGTACCTGAAATGGTCGAATCGTATATGGAAGAAATTAAGAATATAACTGGTCGCGAATATCATGCTTTCGATTATTATGGCGCTAAGGATGCTGAAAACATTATCATAGCTATGGGTTCTATTACTGAAACCATAAAAGAAGTTATTGATTTTCTTGCAGCAAAAGGTGAAAAAATTGGTCTGATTTCTGTTCACCTGTACCGTCCTTTTTCAGCAAAACATTTTTTGAAGGCATGTCCTTTAAGTGCCAAACGTATATGTGTACTCGACCGTACAAAAGAAATTGGTGCAAATGGCGATCCTTTGTTCTTAGACGTTAAAGAAATTTTCTATGGAAAAAGCAATGCCCCGCTTATTATTGGTGGCCGATATGGCTTAGGTTCAAAAGACACAACGCCGGGGCAGATAATTTCGATAATTAAAAACCTGAAACTTACTGAGCCCAAAAATCAGTTTACTGTCGGTATTGTAGATGATGTTACTTTTAAATCCCTTCCGGTTGAACCTGAAGTAAATGTTATCAAACCAGGCACTTTCGAAGCAAAGTTTTATGGACTTGGATCGGATGGAACTGTTGGTGCCAACAAAAATTCAATTAAAATTATAGGCAATTCTACGGATAAATACAGCCAGGCATATTTTGCATACGACTCAAAAAAATCAGGTGGTATAACTACATCACATCTTCGTTTTGGCGACACTGTCATCCGTGCGCCTTATTTGGTTATCAGTCCGGACTTTGTTGCTTGTCATGTAACTTCTTACTTAGATAAATATGATATATTATCCGGTTTAAAAAAGGGCGGCACATTTCTACTTAATAGTATATGGGATGCTGAAGAAACCAAAAAGCATCTCACAAACCAGATGAAAAAATACCTTTCCGAAAATGAAATTCAATTCTATATCATAAATGCAACTGCTATAGCCGAAGAAATAGGGCTAGGAAACCGCACGAACACTATTATGCAAAGCGCTTTCTTTAAAATTTCGGGAGTTATCCCATATGAGAAAGCTGTAAATGAAATGAAGAAAGCTATTTTAAAAGACTTTGGCAAAAAAGGTGAAGAAGTTGTGAACATGAACTATGCAGCTGTTGACCGCGGTGGTGCTGTTATAAAAGTTGAGGTACCAGGTGAATGGAAAAATCTGAAAGCTGAAGATAATATTGGGAAAACAGATGAAGCAGTTCCGGATTTTATTAAAAATATACTTATTCCAATGAATGCACTTAAAGGCGATGATTTGCCTGTAAGTGCTTTTCTAGGTCGTGAAGACGGCACATTCCCTGCCGGCACATCTGCATTCGAAAAACGTGGTATTGCTGTCAATGTTCCCGAATGGCAACCCGATGAATGTATCCAGTGTAATCAGTGTTCATACGTCTGTCCCCATGCCTGTATACGGCCTTTCCTTTTTAACGAGAAAGAAGCTGCAGGAATGTCATCTGACAGTAAATTAATAAAAGCAATTGGAAAAGCTTTAGAAGGCCTGAAATATAAAATTCAGGTTAGTGTTCTCGATTGCACAGGTTGCGGTAATTGTGCCGATGTTTGTCCTTCAAAAACAAAAGCTTTAATCATGAAACCGTTGGAAAGCCAGACTGCTGAAATTGAGCGTTGGAACTATATTGAGAAAAATGTTACTTACAAAGATTCTCTTTTACCAAAAGATGCAGCAATTAAGAATACACAGTTTGCCCAGCCACTGTTCGAGTTCTCAGGAGCTTGTGCAGGTTGTGGCGAAACACCATATATCAAACTTATTACACAGTTATTTGGCGAAAGGATGATGGTTGCGAATGCAACAGGTTGTTCTTCAATTTATGGTGGTTCTGCACCTTCAACACCATACGCAATTGGTAAAAAAGGCAAAGGAGTTGCTTGGGCAAATTCATTATTCGAAGACAATGCTGAATATGGTTTTGGTATGGCAACGGGTGTCAGTCAAACCCGAAACCGCATAGCTTCAATTATGAAAGAATCAATGGATTCAGTAAATATTGAAACCAAAGAAGCTTTTGCTGAATGGATTTTGGGAATGAACGATGCAGCCAAATCAACTGTTGCTTCAGAAAAAGTATTGGAAGCATTGAAAAAAGAAAAATCACCGGTTGCTGAAGAAATTAAAAAACTGGATCAGTACCTCATTAAAAAATCGATTTGGGTATTTGGTGGCGATGGATGGGCCTACGACATTGGATATGGTGGGTTGGACCACGTTCTTGCTTCCGGCGAGGATATCAATATACTTGTTCTCGATACCGAAGTATATTCAAATACTGGCGGTCAGGCATCTAAGTCGACACCAGCCGGCGCAATTGCTAAGTTTGCAGCATCTGGCAAACGTGTTCGTAAAAAAGACCTCGGCATGATGGCAATGAGTTATGGATATGTTTATGTTGCCCAGGTTTCGATGGGTGCCAGCCAGGCTCAATATTTAAAAGCTATAAGAGAAGCTGAGGCCTACCCGGGGCCTTCGCTTATAATTGCATATGCTCCTTGTATTAATCATGGGTTGCGCGCAGGTATGGGAAAATCGCAAAGTCAGGCCAAACATGCTGTCGAGAGTGGTTACTGGCATTTGTACAGATATAACCCATTGTTGGAAGCAAATGGACAAAACCCATTCCAGCTCGATTCGAAAGAACCCAACTGGCAGGAGTTTCAGAATTTCATAATGAGCGAAGTCCGTTATTCTTCTTTGAAAAAAGCATTCCCTGCCCATGCTGATGAATTGTTCTTGGCTGCAGAAAATAATGCGAAATGGCGTTACAAAGGCTATCAACGTTTGGCTGCAATGGATTTCTCGAAGTAACCCTGAAAAATTAAAAGTCAGGAATCAATCAACTTAATTATTTTTAATGAAAAGGCTGCCTTTTAGGTGGCCTTTTATTATTTTCGTATTATATATTTTTTTCCAAACTTTGACTGTAAATAAATTCAATATCCGGGTTTATGCAATTATCCTTAATGAAACAAAGGATGCTGTGCTGATAAGTGACGAATTCCAATTGGGGATGCGGATGACCAAGTTCCCCGGTGGTGGCCTGGATTTTGGTGAAGGCACAATAGATTGCCTGAAGCGGGAAGCAATTGAAGAATTTGGACAGGAGATAGAAATCGAAAGTCATTTTTATACTACAGACTATTTTCAGAAAGCATTGTTTTATGAGGATTCTCAACTGATAAGCATATATTACACTGCCAGTTTTAAAGAACCAATTCAATTTAAAGTTTCCGAAAAGCCTTTTGATTATGGTTTAGAAGAAAACGGGAAACAGTCTTTTCGCTGGAGTAAGTTAAAAGATATGGATAAGGAAATATTTTCATTCCCAATTGACAAAAAAGTAGCGGGACTGATTTTTAAAATTCTGAATTCAGAATTCTGAATTTAGAATTCTGAATTATTGTTTTTTCAACACATTTAGTGCATTCTCACAAGTCACATCAAACAATTTGTCAAGATTTTCATTTTGGCCTTTGCAATTTTCTACAACCCTCTTAGAACCATTCTATATAATATATCTTTCGCTTTCGCGACCAGTTTATCGGGTAATTAATCATATCGTTAATATTGCAAATTTTATCGGCTATTTTAAGCATTTTAGCTTTTGATGATAAACTGGAAGCCTTTTTTACCTGAAGCTCTTTTCGTTCAGATTCCTTTAGTTTCATATTATCTGTAACTTCAAGAACAAGCGATACCACTTCTATTCCAAATTTATCAGTAAGTTCAATTTCAGTTGTATCAGTATCTTCAAGTATATCATGCAATAGTGCGGCCATGAGCAAATTCAAATCAGATATTCCCGATTCAGCAATTAATTTACAAACGCTAATCGGATGATTAATATAAGGAATGTGTAAAGAACCTTTCCTTCTCTGGAATTTGTGTTTATCTGCAGCAAATTCAGCAGTTTCAAGTAATTTAAGCACAGAACCCTTAATCATAATTAAATTTTGGATTTATCTTCTTCAAAATTATAATTTTAAGAATACTTTGTATAATCACAATTCTATTTGAAAAATAAACTTTCATTACATAATAAAAAAATATTTCTTCTCCATTCAAATTAAACTTTCGAATAAATTTGCAGTTTGAAATTTTTATTTTGAAAAAGTAATAAACGGTTTCTGGCTTAAGATGGAAAATGAATTAAAGGACTTTGTATATTCCAAAAACGTTGTCGAATTTGTTACAATAGCAAATGAATTCTGTGCTTTTGCAGAGCGCGCATCTGAGTTGGAAAAAGATTCCTTTATTGATAAATCGTTAAAACTATTCTCGCTGCTGTATTTAAAATCCATGCTGCTTCCATCATTGTATCAGATTAATGAAGAAGGGAATGAAAAATTTGTGACTGAATTCGATTGGCAATTCATCAAAAATGGAATTGCTGTAGTTTTAGGCGACAAAGATACATATCTTGATTTTTTCGATGAAGAAATGAACGAAACACCTGAACCGGTTAGCAGAAGTATTTCAGAAAATATGGCCGATATTTACCAGGACTTAAAAGATTTTCTGGGCATTTATCAACTTGGGGTTGAAGAATTATCAAATGATGCAATTGTTGAATGTCGCCAGAGTTTTGAGAATTATTGGGGTTTTCGTTTGGTAAATTCTATCCGGATTTTGCATCAGTTGCATTATCATCAGGATTTGGATGAAACTCCGGATGTATTAAAAACACAAGCTAAGCGCGATATTGAGAATTGGTTTATTAACAGGGCACAAAAGGATTTTAGTTCGAATGCATAATATATTTAACAGCAATATTAATATTGAAGAAGTTGCCCAACTACCTTTAAAACAGTTCACCGGAAAAATTATAATTGCTGATAACCTTCAAAGTTATCGGGGAGCTATTAAGATGATTGACGACCGCCAAATTTTAGGTTTTGATACAGAGACAAAACCAGCATTTAAAAAAGGACAGTCTCACAAAGTTGCGCTGCTTCAGCTTTCCGATGAAGATACATGTTTCATTTTCAGGTTGAACAAAATAGGTTTGCCCGATGAGTTGGCGTCAATGTTGTCGGATGTAAAACATATTAAAATCGGACTGGCTGTTAAAGACGATATAAGGGCATTGTCAAAATTAAAACATATACATCCCGAAGGTTTTATTGATCTTCAGAAATATGTCGAAGATTTTGGAATTACTGATAAAAGCCTTAAAAAGTTGGCCGCGCTGATTATGGGTTTTAGAATTTCAAAGTCACAGCAAACATCGAATTGGGAAGGTGAAAAACTATCTGAAGCACAATTGATATATGCAGCTACCGATGCATGGATGTGCCTTGAATTATACAAAAAACTTAAAGAAGCAGAACTCAACCATGCAAGAATTAACCAGATTAGCATTAAAACCAGGTAAAGAACAATCTCTGTTTCGTCGTCATCCCTGGATTTTCTCGGGAGCCCTTAAACAAATAAATAAAGGCCTTACAGAAGGACAATTGGTAGAAATAACCGGTAGTTCGGGACAATTTCTTGCCATTGGACATTATCAGATTGGTTCAATCGCTGTTCGGATTATTTCGTTTGAAAAAACAGAAATTAATTATCATTTCTGGAAAAGCAAAATTGAAGCTGCCATAAGACTTCGTAAAGAACTGAAATTATTGGACAATAACGAGACAAACGTTTTTCGACTGGTCAATGCTGAAGGCGATGAACTGCCAGGCTTAATAATCGATTTTTATAATGGTACTGCTGTCACACAGTTTCATTCGATTGGAATGTACCTTGCAAAAGATGAAATTACAAAAGCTCTTGTTGAATTATTAGGCAGCAAACTTACTGCGGTTTATGATAAAAGTGAAGGTACTATGCCTTTTAAAGCGGCCGTAAAACCTAAAAATGGAATTCTATGGGGAGAAAGTTTATCTGATGAAGTTTTAGAATATGGAAACAAGTTCAAAGTAGATTGGACAGAAGGTCAAAAAACAGGATTCTTTATCGACCAGCGCGAAAACAGAAAACTCGTTCAACAATATTCTAAAGGCAAACGGGTACTTAATGTTTTCGGTTACACAGGTGGCTTTTCGATTTATGCTCTACAAGGCAATGCTGCATTGGTTCACAGCGTCGATAGCTCAAAACCTGCAATAGATTTGACCAATCAAAATGTTTTGCTAAATCTCCTTGACACAAATAAACAAGAAGCTTTTGCAACAGATGCATTTAAGTTTCTTGATGATATAAAAGACAAATATGATTTGATAATTCTTGATCCACCTGCATTTGCCAAGCATAATTCAGCCTTGAACAATGCCTTACAAGGTTACAGGAGGATTAACCAAAAAGCTATTGAGCAAATTGTTCCGGGTGGAATTCTATTTACATTTTCGTGTTCACAGGTAGTTACAAAAGATGATTTTCGAAAATCTGTTTTTGTAGCTGCTTCGACTGCAAGACGAAAAGTAAGCATACTTCATCAGCTTACCCAACCGGCGGATCACCCGGTAAGCATTTACCATCCCGAAGGTGAGTACTTAAAAGGGCTGGTACTTTTTGTTGAATAGAATCTCAGCACATTAATAAATTAGTATTTCATACCCCAAATTCGCCTGTTTACCGAAATTTATTTTAAAGATTCGTCTCCTGCTGTTACTTTTGACACTGTTAATCCGTCTTAAGAAAAATCTGATTTATGGAATCTATAACCTATTCATTAAAAGGCCGGACAAATTCAGAATTTTACGAACAACTTGCCTTGTTTTCGGATAAAATTCTGACAGAAGCCGGGATATATCTTTCGAGCGACATAAAATCGTTTTCGGGATTTATTGAAGAAAATAAACTTGGAAGTGTTCACAGTATGCAGGAATACATTATTGAATTTATTACTATTGGCATTTTACTGGAAAAATATTCTATTTATGCAACAAGCACAGATATTTTTTCATCATCACTGTTAAGCACTTTGTCTAAAATCGGGAAAAAAAGCAAGTATCTTAAACCTATAGTTAATAAACTTAGAGGTTCACTAACTGGCACATTGTTATTCAGTCGAACGTTAAAACCAGTGAGCTATACTTCGGCTGTTTTCAAAAAACTTATCCTTTGGTTAAATGCTACCGGTGAATACACAAATGAATTAGAAAGGTTGAAAAAATGGAACGAATTTTTTAAAGCATTGCCTGAGAAAGAATCAGAAAGAATAATTGGAAAAGCAGTTGCATTTGCAAGCTATTTCGAAGAACAAGGTGAATCATCCCTGGGATATTATACACACAACGTGGGTAATTTCATTGAAAATGAATTGCCAAATCACAAAAACAAAGAAGACTTTTTATTTTGTGGCCGCACTGAAGCAGAATATTTTTTAAATATGTTTGGTGCTGAAGTATTAAACCGGCAAATGTGCGAGGGCTTTGAAAAAACAGAAAATAAAGTTGTGCTTTTGCCGACTTGCATGAGTAATCCTGTTGACGGATCTTGCAAAGCTGAAATAAAAGGTTTGTATTTGAACTGCAAATCATGCAGCAAAAATTGCGAAGTGAATAAAATTAAATATTCTAACATAAAACAGGGTGTCGAAACTTATTTATTTAAACATGGTTCTGGTATGACAGAACTATTAAAAGTCTGGGCTAATCAGCAAAAAATTGGACTTGTAAGCGCTACGTGCATACTGAATTTACTCGAAGAAAGATATGAAATACAGGATTTGAATATTCCTTCACAATGTACTTTTCTCGATTGTTGCGGATGCAAAAACCATTGGCATAAAACAGGTATACCAACGAGTTTAAACCATGAACAATTGAATATAATTCTTAAACAAAACAAAATTTCAATGGTTGTTAAAAAAGAAAAGAAAGAATTGATAAAAATTGCCTGCTGATTATACACTTATTGGTTTAAAACTGCCTTCGAAGGTTTGCTTTGTAAGCTTGAATTGCTTGTTTAATAAAATAATTTCTTAATTTCTTGAAAACGATTATTATCAATTCATTTTTATTAAGTTTTGTAATTCCTGGTTATTTATTCTCGCAGTGTAAATTAGAAATTGAAGTGACTGGTTTGCACAATAATTTTGGGCCTGTTTTAATGGAACTTTATACCGAAACGCATATTTTAGTAAAGCATGAAAAAGGACAGATAAAGAACGATACCTGTTTGATAATATTCAAAGGACTGAACCCGGCAAAATATGCCATACGTTACTTTCACGATGAAAACATGAATTACAAACTTGATACAAATTGGGCAGGAATACCAATCGAAGGATATGGGTTTTCGAACAATGTATTGGGAAAATTTGGCCCGCCTGCGTTTGAAAAATGGATTTTTGAATTAAAAGAAAATACTAAATTAAGACTGAAAATAAAATATCAATAAAATTGAGAACGGAACAAAGAGTTTGGGGTTAAGAGTAAGGAATAAAGTGTTGACTCTATAAACCATAACCTAATTACTATTATGAGTATAAATAAATCGGCTATAATAATTGGTGCAGGAATTGGAGGGATTGCCACTTCTATTTACCTGGCAAAAAATGGTTTTAGTGTATCTGTTTACGAAAAGAACCCTTTCCCAGGTGGGCGATGCGGGCACATTGTACACGAAGGCCATAGGTTCGACCTGGGTGCAACTATTTTTACCATGCCAGGTATTTACCGGCAAATTTTTGATTCGTTAGGACTTAAGCTGGAAGATTGTTTTGAAATTATGCAACTTTCGAACATCATAAAAATTCATTTCAGTAATGGCGGGGAAATTACATTTACAACCGATCAAAACAAAATGAAAACACAACTTGAAGCCATTGAACCAGGCAGCTATAAAAGACTTCAATTATATGTGGCCGAAGGCTATCGGTTTTTTCAACTGGCAATGAACAGGTTGCTGGGGCGAAATTTCTTTAGCTTTTTCGAGTTTATTAATTTTCAAAATGCTTTGCTCTTATTAAAACTGAAATTTTATTTAAAGCATTACACTTATGTCAGGAAATTTTTTAAAAATCCACATTTGAAAATGGCCTTTACATTTCAAAACATTTATGTTGGACAAAGCCCATATAAAGCCCCGGCCTTTTTCTCCATGCTCCCTTCTGTTGAGTTAATGGAAGGTTCTTTATTTCTGAAAGGTGGGATGTATAGCATTGTCGACAAACTTGTTTCCACGGCATCCGGATGTGGCGTAAAATTCAACTATAACAAAGCTGTGGATAAGATTAATATTAATAATAAACATGCAAAAGGCATAACATTAACGGATGGCAGCATAATTAATGCCGATATAATTATTGCCAATGCCGGATTGCCTTATGTATATAACTACCTGTTGCCTGACAAAAAGGTTGCAGAAAAAATCAATAAATTAAAATATGCTTGTTCAGCAATAGTTTTTCATTGGGGTTTGGACAAAACCTATCCGCAACTCGAACACCACAGTGTATTCTTATCAGAAGATTATAAGGAATGTATGAATAAAATTTTTAATGAAAAAACTATTGATAGCCCTCCGAGTTTTTATGTGCACTCTCCTACCCATACCGATAAGACTGCTGCCCCTGAGAACCAGGATTCGCTTTCATTAGTCATTCCGGTTGGGCACATTGATGAGAAAAAAGCACAAGATTGGAACACCATAAAAAACAATGCCAGGGCAAGTGTTATTAAGCGATTAAAAAAAGCCGGCCTGAGTGATATAGATGAACATATTAAATTCGAAATCTGCTATCTTCCCAACACCTGGAAAGTTGCCTATAATATATCAAAAGGTGCTGTGTTTGGTAGTTTAAACCACAACATTATGCAAATGGGATATTTTCGCCCACATAACCGGCACGATAGTTATAAAAATTTATATTTTGTTGGAGGAAGCACACATCCCGGTAATGGAATACCTTTGGTACTATTATCGGCCAGGCTCACTACAGAAAGGATTTTAAAAGACAATTTGTAATGTGCCAATTTATTAATATACCAATTTGCTAATCTTAAAAAAAATAATATTTTTAAATATTAGAAATAAATTAGCTTATCTGATTACAGAAAGAAACAAGTGCTTTGATAAAATATTCTTAGAAATTAACAAATTATCAATATGAACCCAGCAAACAGATCATATCTTGAAATATTCAATACAATTCAGTTTGATAAAATAGAAGGCCACCCAAACATACTGATTGCTGCTAATTTTTGGGATAATGAAAGGTACATGGCTGCTAAAACCTGTTATAAGTTTATGCGCGCTATTGACAATTTGATTGATGATCATAAAACTATCAACACAGAAATTGCTGAAAATGAAAGAAAACAATTCAGTACCCAGGTTGATAATTGGATTAAGACAATAATTGAAGCAGAAGATCATAATCCCTTAAAGAAGGAATTAATTGAAACTATCGACAAGTTCAGGATACCTTTTTGGCCGTTGGAAGTATTTGCAAAATCAATGATTTATGATATTTATCATGACGGTTTCCCAACTATTCATGATTTTATCGATTATGCAGGTGGCGCATCTGTTGCGCCTGCTTCTATTTTCTTGCATTTGTGCGGGTTAAGTAAGCAGAATGACAGTTACGTGGAACCTTGTTTTGATTTAAAAGAAGCTTCTACACCATGTGCTATTTTTAGTTACCTGGTTCATATTATCCGCGATTTTCAGAAAAACCAGCTTAATCATCTCAACTATTTTGCTGATGATGTAATTACAAAAAATAACCTCACACGTGACGATTTGAAAAATATGGCACATGGGTCTCCAATAAAAAAAGGGTTTCGTAAATTAATTGAAGAATATGTCGAATTGGCAGATATGTACCGGCAAAAAACCTATAAAACAATCCAGGATTTAAGGCCTTGTATAAATGCCAGGTATCAACTGAGCCTTGAAATAATATTTAATTTATACCTTATGGTCTTTGAAAGAATTAATATTGGGAAAGGGTTCTTTACAACCGAAGAACTTAATCCAACACCTGAAGAAATAAAAAAAAGAGTTTACAATACTATCTTAAATTTTAATTAAGCCATTTGACTTTGATATAACAAAATGTGTGCAGTTAAATTATGATGTTGTTAATTTTTGTGTTATTTGGTGTATTTATTCACACATATGCGCTTTCACACTGACCGTTCTTGAAGATATACTATGTATTTTAGTGGCAAAATAATTGTAGCCACCAAAGCAACAATCCACAAAAATTTCACTAAAGAACAATAATAATTTATATCATAGCCAACTATTTTTGAGACTTTAGCATTCAAAAGATAATGAAGCAATGGTTTTTTATTAATTTAGTTTTAGTTAATTTCTACTTTATTTTAATAAAGCTTTTTTTCTAATGTTTAAACCCGGTTTGTTATTGTTGCAGTAGCCTGGGCAGTAGGCATAATAAGCATTTCGTTGATGCATACATGCGCCGGGCGTGAAAGGACAAATAAAATAGCTTCAGCAACATCATCTCCGCTTAATGGAATTAAACCTTCATAAAACTTTTTAGCGACTGCTTTATCACCGTGAAACCTGACAATTGAAAATTCTGTCTCGGCCATTCCCGGAGAAATAGAAGTTACCTTGATATTATTTTTAACCAAATCTATTCTCATTGCTTTGGTCAGCGCAGTCACAGCGTGTTTTGTGGCACAATATATATTCCCGTTTTCATACACTTCATGTCCGGCAATAGAACTAATATTGATTATGTGGCCTTTTTTTTGTGAAACCATAATCGGCATTACTTCTTTTGTAACATACAACAAACCTTTAATATTTGTATCGATCATTTTCTCCCAATCCTCGATATCGCCATCCTGAATATGGCCAAAACCAGAAGCCAGGCCTGCATTATTGACAAGCACATCAATGTCGCGCCATTCTGCCGGTAATTCTGAAATTGCTTTTATTACCTGTTTTCTAATCCTGACATCAAAGCAAATTGTTAAAACTTTCGAAGCACCGGCTGACTCCAATTCTTTCTTTAGTTCCTGAAGACGGTCAT
>CAVSGB010000116.1:0-18519 GCA_963726845.1 uncultured Bacteroidota bacterium
CGCAAAACAATAAAGACCGATGAAACACACCGGGAATATTTAACCATTGATGAACTAAAAAAACTTGTAAAGACAGATTGTAAATTTCCTGTAATGAAAAACGCTTTTTTGTTTTCATGTTTAACCGGGTTGAGATGGTCTGATATTCAAAAACTCAAATGGTCAGAGGTGCAAAAGCAAGGGGACAGCTATAAAATAAATTTCAGGCAGCAAAAAACAAGAGGACAGGAATATTTAGACATTAGCAGCCAAGCCAGGGAATATTTAGGACAACAAGGCAAGCCGGATGAAAGGGTTTTTGTAGGCTTGAAATATTCAGGTTGGCATAATGTATGGTTACAACAATGGATAAATAAAGCTGGAATTTCAAAAGATATAACCTTTCATTGTGGCCGACATACATTTGCAGTATTGCAGTTAGAAATGAATACAGATATTTACACCGTTTCAAAACTATTGGGACATAAGGAACTTAAAACAACCCAGGTTTATGCTAAAATAATGGATGAAAAGAAAAAAGAGGCTATGAATAAAATGCCAGACATAAATATTTAAACTTATGGATTTACAAGTAATTCAACAAAACATTTTCAATATAAGGGGACATCGGGTAATGATAGACTTTCATTTGGCTGAACTTTATGAAGTGGAAACAAGGACTTTAAAACAAGCTGTAAGAAGGAATTTAGACCGTTTCCCCGATGACTTTATGTTTGAGTTAAGCAAAGATGAGTTTAACTCACTGAAAAACAGTATGGAATCACAAGTTGTGATACCCAATTCAATTTCAACAGGTTACACGCCATTTGCATTTACTGAACAAGGTGTGGCAATGCTTTCAAGTATATTGAAAAGCAACCGGGCTATTAAGGTAAATATTGAAATAATAAGGGCTTTTGTAATGCTTAGGCAAATTGCATTGCAATACAAAGATATTGTAAGCCGGATTGATGAAATTGAACAAAAATATGACGGGCAATTCAAAGAAGTATTTACTGCCCTTAAATATCTTTTAGAACCGCCTCAACAGCCAAGAAAACCGATTGGATATATTAAGAATAAAGATAATAATTGAATTCCTTATTCAATTTGGCAATGAATAAAATGCCAGATATAAACTTTTAAAAAATGAAGAACTACATTAATGACAAAATATATTTTGATGAAGTTAATGAAAAAATAACATCACAATTTATTGACAAGTATCAAAATGAAGTTAAAAAATATTCTGATGAATTATTGCTTCTTAGAAGTAAAAAACAAACAATTATTGAATATATAAATGAGATTCAAAATATACATAATGAGAAAATTAAAAATAACAATGGCTTGTCAGATGATTTAAAAATGATGCCTGATTACAATTATTTTCCAGCTTATAGAAAGTTTGTAAAATGGCTTGAGAACAGAGAAAATGAATTAATGAATTTTAAAGGTTCTAAAAATTCAAACCAAACAGGCTTTGAAATCAAGCTAACCAATAAACAAATAGAAAGCCTATTCAAGCAGATGCAAAGTTATATTGATACAACCTTAGAAAATTTTAAAGCAATATTTAAAAATGAGCCTTTTCCAGCGGATTTCAAACCAATTAAAAGAAAAAAAGAATTTACCGTTGTCCTTTGTGCTTATTTTGTATCTGAACTATTCCAAAAAGAAAACCCTAACGATTATTGGGACATTGCAGAAAATTGTTTTAATGCAAAAAATTTAAGGCAATCACAAAACAACGCTTTTAAATACAATCCAACTCACAAACCAAAGGGATTTGAGAAAATTGATGCTATCCTAAAAAACATTTACAACCCTTTACAGTAAATCACTGTCTATTCCAATATTTGCAGTCCTTTCCGACCTTTGACAAGTCAAGACAAAGTAAAGGTTTTAGCTAAAACCATATTGTTTAATTTAACATTATGGTATTATGGACAGCATTGTATTAGAATTATTGCAAAAACAAGGTGAAAGGCTCACAAACATTGAAAGCCTGTTAAACCTTTCAAAATCGGTATTGAATTTAGATGAAGTTCAAACCCTCACCGGACTCTCAAAGTCCCATTTATATAAGCTTTCTATGTGGCAAAAGATACCACATTATAAGCAAGCAAAGCACTTGTTTTTTGACAGGTTAGAAGTTGAAAATTGGCTTAAAACAAACCAATTTAAAACAACAAAAGAGCTGGACAAATCGGCTGCCACATTTGTAACTCTTAATAAGAAAGGAGTTAGAAAATGACATTTACAGATTATTATAAAGGGCAAAGGCTAACCGATGCAAAAAGCAGGTTTGATATTACCAGCTCAACCGGGGAATATGATTTCTTTGAAAAAATGCTTATCAATAAGCTAAAATTTAATATCGGTGGCCTGTCATTCAACTTTGGTGAACGTCCTAAAGATTGGAAGGGCAAAGCTACTGACATGGCAATAACCAAAGGCAGCCACAATATAACAAGTGTAAAGCGGCTCAACCTTGAAAACAACTTTGCTTTAGGGGATATACATACCTCAAACGATGCTTGTATAATTATTTTCAATCCCGATTACAAAGAAATTGGCATTGTAACCATTGAAATATTTATTGCCAGAGGTTTAAGAAATGATACCGATGGGCTTTGGAACTTATTTATTGACGGGGAGTTAAATAATGATGTTGAGGCACTTAGAAGAAAGGCAGTAACAAAAAATGTAACCGGAAAAGATTAAGGGAATGAGAGGCAATACCTCTCCCCTTTTCTTCTTATGTTAAGTAGTGATTTGTACCTGAAATTTGTAACCAAATGTATGATAATTTAGATATAACATTAACCAGAGAACAAAGCCCCGGGACTGACTTTTTAAAAGAAATACCACAATATTTAACAATGGTTTCTAATTGTGGTGAAAATCAGTTTGGAAAATATATTACTGGATATTCAGGTAATAATCTTAAAGTAAGTATTTCAGAAAGCAGGGTTAAAATATATGATTGCAGTATATGTAAATATTATTTAGGGGATAATTTTAAAACGTTGACCAAAGGGGACACAAAAAGAGCCATTGAGAAAATAAGTGATAGTTTGCATTTGCCTTTTCATATTGCCAATGTTACCAGAATTGACTTTGCCAAAAACTTAATAATGCAATATGATGAAAAGCTTTATTATCCTTATTTGGGAGAGGCTCAATATTACACCCGGTTACCTCAAAATAATGGACTTTATTATAACAATCAGTTAAGGCAATTGGTATTTTATGGCAAAGAATATGAACAAAGGCTAAAAAAACAGCCAATACCAGAAATGTACAATGACAGGAATGTATTAAGGTTTGAAATGAGATTCAGAAAGCAATTAAGAAAACAGCTTAACCAGCCAGAAATAACAGCCGGGCTACTTTCAAATGAGGAGTTTTATGGTAGCCTTGTTAAGCGATGGAAAAATGAATATTTTGCAATCCAGAAAATAAATTCAAAGCTAATCAATATGAAACCAACAGGCAGCACAAAGGATTTAATTGAAAACATGGCATTGTTTCAACTTATTGAACTGGGACAGCCCCAAATATTATCCATTGTAAAAGAATGGCAAAAAAGGGGCTTAATTACAAAAAGAGAAGCCTATAACCACAGGGAAAAAATAAAGCTATTGGCTAAAACCCCAATTGATGAGAAAGGCAATGAACTTATAAATGAACTTAACCAGAAAGTTAAAGATGCTGCCCGGTATTGGTAGCCTCTTATGTTAAGTAATGTTATGTACCCTCTTTTTGTAACCGGGTATTAATTAAAAAAGTAATTAAGTATTATAAACCAGCCTAAAAATAAGGCTAAATAAGGCAGTAAAGAAATGAAAACAAAAACATCATTCAAAAAAGGTGAAGCAAAAGGCAAACCTAAAGGGGCTTTGAACCATACCACAAGGGATATAAAAGAGGCATTTCAATATCTTATTGAAAGAAATGTTGATAAAATGGAAGGCTGGTTAAATGCAATTGCAGCCAAAGACCCGGCTAAAGCAATTCAAATAATTTGTGAATTGTCTGAATATATAGTCCCTAAATTAGCGAGGAGTGAAATGGATTTGAAAACCAATTTCTTTGATTCTGAAAATATTTTTATATCTTATGAAGCCATGAACGAAGGCAATTTAGATGAACATACTGAGTAATCTAAGGGGGTGGGGTATCTCTTACAAAAATGTACTTTGAAATAAAACTCAATAGGGTATATTTTCTTTGAAAAAAAAATGAAAAGGTTATTTTTTTTTGTAATTTTAATTATCTTAAAAATAACCCTATGAATGAAGAAATTTTTTGTCCATGCTGCGGTTCTAATCAATTAACTGCCAATAAAAAGGGATTCAGTGGAAAAAAGGCCGTTGCAGGTGCTATTTTAACTGGTGGTATTGGATTGCTTGCCGGAACAATTGGAAGCAATAAAGTAAAAATAACTTGTTTGGCTTGTGGCCATGAATTTAAACCGGGTCAAGGTAAGAATAGAGAAGAGATTGAAGAACAACAACGACGGCGAGAACAAGTAAAACCAATGGGGAAACAGGAAATTTTGATAATCTTTATAGTTGCTTTTGTGATTTTAGTAATATGGATTATATCAACTTTCAAAGGTTGTAATTCAGATAAAAATACTAATGAAGATAAGCAAAATATAAGTAATGCTGAAAATATTGCAAAACCTGAAAAAATTGCAGAACCTGAAATTAATATTTCAAATATTCAATATGAGATTTTGGTAAAAGATATTGCTAATGGAGAAGCTAATATCAATGTATATCTTAAGAAGGATTCCAATATAAGAAAATTGAATAGCTATCTAATTAATCATTTCAAAAGTTTAGGAAATTTGAATTTATTCATATATTATTTTGATGATAGAGAAGTAGCAATAAATTTTTTTGATTGGCAATTAGATAAAAAATATTCAGATAAAAAATGTTGGCTACATTATAGAGCTTTTAGTAATTATAATCCCTCTTCTGGCAATAATGAATTAACATTTGTTCATTGATTATTAATTGACAATTAATTGTGAGGGAAATAACCAGAGAAATAAACACCAAAAAAAGTGAATGAAAATTTTTAATTTTATATTTCAGAAAGTAAAGTTTAAAAATTCAATTTTAGCACTCAAAAGGGTGCAATTTGATAATAACCGTCCCCCATTTGTCCCCCGTTCTTAAATTTATGTTTATTAAAACCTTTATTTCAATTACTTATAAAACTACTTAACTTTTTGTATCGGAAAGTAAGTAACTTTTCAGCCAGAAATTTATCAATCCGAATTTATCAACTTCTTTATTCACAATAATTAGACGGATTGCAATTCCAAATTGGTGGCTGATTTGATATTTCCGGTAAATAGATTCCATCCTGTTTATCTGGCCTGACAAATTTTACGATAAAATCAAATTTACTTTTATGTTCAACCCGCCATATTGCACCTTCAATTTTATCAATTGCCCTATGACCTGATTTTTCTATTTGTCTTAAAACCCAATTAATTCCAATTGGTTGACCAATATGTATTAAGCGCGGGATTGTAAAACCTAATGGCAAAACTCTTAATAAAAAATTATGATAAATTAATCGCTCATGCTTTTTCATTATATCGAACGGGACAAATGGTTCGTGTATTAAATTATAACGAGTGCTATGCGCTTACAAAAGCCATTCACCCACTACACGTTCTCCTTCATTTAGTAATTTGTCGAACCTTGATTTTTCTTTGCTGACCCATTTTGCAAAATAATGATGTTGTTCAAATGGTGATGATTCGGCAGTATAACCCTGACGGGTTAATGCGACTATTTGTCCGTTTATTTTTGCCGCGTTGCAATTTGAACCGTCAAGTTTTTCCTGAACAATGATTAAATCGAATTTATCTCTTGGCTTTTCAGTTGCTATTTTTTCTTGTCCAATTTCGCAATGGTGGTCGCCTTCGCCTAATCTGGATTTCGATAAATGTGGGATACTTCCGTATGCTTTTTGCTCTAAAGGTTTCATATTTATAAAAATAATGAGAATGCAAATAACTAAAAACAACATGTGGAGTATGGGGAATTACCTTTTAAAGTCACATAATTACTCAATTACCTTTCCCCGTATAGTTCCTTCAATTCCAATTTTTTTACCCGTGACCTTATTGCCCCGCTTGTCCGTCCAAAATTTGTGGCCATCTCTTTTATATTTGCCCCTTCGCAATACATTATAGTAAGCTTATCGTCTTGTGCATCTGTCCAGGGTGTAAAGGCATCTTTATACTTTTCCCGCGTTTTTTCAACAGAATATTTCTTTTCGTTTAAAGATACTTTCTTGTTTGAAGCAACTTTTATTGAACTCATTTGCCTTATTGGTATTGTTTCTGCTTTTTCGTCTTTCTTTGGCAATTTGGTTGGAATTACATGTTGTGAATCTGGAAATTCGAAAGGAATCAATGTTTCCGGGATATAAATGTTGTTTTTTGTCCGTGTTGCCGCCACATACAAGAGGTTAATCTCTTCATTCAGTTTTGCCAGGTTAAATTCGCCCTTATCTTCTTTTAACTTTTTTATTTTTTCTTCAGTAATAAAATCGTTAACAAGTTGAACAGTATCATATTCAATTCCTTTGCTGCGGTGTACGGTCGAAAAAATTATTTCAGCTTTTCCCTTTTCGTTGTTTTCTAAATGCTTATCTTCAATCCCCTTTATTATTCGCGGGATATCATTACCATATTTCTTAACAATTTCAACCATCATTGCCAGTTGCACATCATCGGTTTTGTCAATATATTCTTCCAACTCGTATATATTTTTCATTGCCATTATAAGCTTATCTTTAATGAGCCTGCGTTGGCCGTTGTATAAGTTTAAAACATCGTATAGCGAAGCACCATCATCGGCATAAGTATATGAGTTAATGTTCCCTTCGAAATAAATATGCTTTATATTTTCCTTTTCGTTTAAATATTCAATTGCTGTAAGGAGCAATCCCAAATTCGGTCCGTGCTAATACAGCTTTAACCTTATTTTCTTTTGAATTCCCTTTCCCTGTAATTATAACATGTTCAAAATCCGATATATGCTTTTTCCACTTAATTATTTCAACAGCAAGGTTTGCAATATCCTGGCTGAAACGGAAACTTGTTGAGAGGTGCAAAGTTTTAAAGTCTGTTTTTTCCAGCGAATTAACGGCATAGCGCCACCCGTAAATCTGCTGATGCGTATCGCCTACTATGGCCTTTGTGGCATTTTGCCTTAAAAATATATCGAGCATGGCCGGCGATGCATCCTGCCCTTCGTCGAACAAAATATAATCGAAATTTAATTCAGGATTGGCCAGTTGAAACTTTTTTAAATAAAAATCGTGGGTAACTTCTATTTCGCCATAGTCCATTTTTTTTAACAAGAGCCGGGCTTGGGTTTCAATATATTTATAGAATTTATTAACAAAAGCCTTTGCTTTGTTATCGGAAACCACATCGAGGTAGTTTAAATCCTGAACTTTTTGCTTATCGCTGTTGCAAAAATAGCCTATAAACTTGTTGATATGGCTGCCAATGATGTACTCAGTATGCTTCTCCCCATCGCCTTTCAGCCCAAGCATTTCGGTAATTTCGTGGGTTTTATAATTCTGTGGCTTAACCTTGTAATTGTATTTTCTTACAATATGTTTATAGGCCAGTGAGTGCGCTGTTTCAACTTTTACATTATAAAGCCCTTTTTCGGCAAACTTTCTTTCAGCTTCCAGTTTAACCGATTTATTGAAAGCAAGATAGAGTATCCTGCTTTCTTTTGGCCTTGCTTTGGCGTATTCAATAATAGTCGTAGTTTTCCCAGACCCGGCAACTGCGTTTATTTTGATATTTCCGGTAGAATTAATAATGTCATGTTGCTCACGGGTAAGCTCCATTGCTTTAACTATTAAAACAATTATTTTTTGTAAATATAAATCAATGTCGTTGACTTATGCTATTGTCATATTTTAAAAGGCGTTTATTCGCTGTCGCTCACGAGAAAAGTTCTACAAGCTCAACGTCCCGATAAATGCTGGACACTGAGCTTGCCGAAGTGCCATTTCCCTAAAGTCAACAACATTGAAATATAAATACAATAAGAGTTACGATATTTTTCAGGTTTGCGATTATATGAATAGTTTTAAAACTATATTAACGAATTACAGGAGTGCCGATAAATTCGAATTTATAAATAATTATTTTCAAAAAAATTGAATATATTTATTCATCTCAAATCAATATTTATGAAAACATCAGGATTTGCAAACGCATAATAAATTGATTGAATTGTTGTTGAAAAAAAAATCAAAAAAATTAATTTAAAACTTATCAACCATGACAACACAACAGCTAATTGAAAAACTTCAAAAATACCCGCCGGAAATGAGGGTTATCATTTCTGGATATGAAGACGGTTATAACGATATTTCAATATTTGAAGAAAAGGAAATAGCTATAGATGTTTTAACCGAATGGTATTATGGCCAGCATATTTCGGCAGATGATGAATACAGGCTCGAAAAAGTTGAAAAACCGGTTATCGAAAAAGCTTTGCTTTTAGATGGAAAAAATTTGATAGCCAATAAATAATGGCTGAACTTTTCATAACTGGCATTTCGCTGAAAACGGATTATCCTAAGGATGAATTTCCTTTTACCATTCCGGCAATCGAAAACCTGAACATCAGGTTTCGTAAACCGGTAACTTTTCTTGTTGGTGAGAATGGTTCGGGAAAATCAACTTTGCTGGAAGCATTGGCCGAACGCTGTGGTTTCGATGCTATGGGTGGCCAAAAACAACATCGGTTTTCAATGGAAGATAATTCTCTTCTTGCCCAAAGTTTGTATATCATACGCAATCCAAAGTTACCAATAGACCAGGGCTTTTTCTTCCGGGCTGAAAGTTTTTTCAATCTTTCGGCTTATATAGATGAAAACGGGAACCCTGCATACTGGGGAGGTCGGGAGTTGTTAAAACAATCCCACGGAGAATCATTTCTGGCAACCTTTAACAATCGCTTTCGTGAAGGCTTTTTTCTTATGGATGAGCCGGAAGCTGCCCTTTCTCCGCAACGACAGTTATCTCTGTTGACCATCATAAACGGAATGGAGCGCGAGGATAGGTCACAATTTATAATTGCCACTCATTCACCTATTTTAATGGCCTACCCAAATGCTGATATTTATTGCCTCGACGAAAATGGTATAACTTCCATTGAATATGAAGAAACAGAACATTATCGGATAACTAAAAGTTTTTTGGATAATCCAAAAATGTATTTCGAAAGGTTGTTTGAAGGTTAAGATAATTTCATTTACCGCTATCGTCTTTGACTTCTCTCGACCTGTCGATAATTTTAAAGTTTGATGAACTTTCAATGGCTTTAATCGCAATATCTTTGGCGCTCTTATCAGCTTGTTCAGCTTTTAATGCCAGATTTGACAACTGAACTTCAATATCTTTTATTTTCGATTTAAGGTTTATAATTTCCTGGTCGCGAAGTTTTAATTCAGATTCAAATTCCTTTGACTTTAATTGTGCCTCAAATTTGTGGCTCGCGTTTAACTTCTCAGTATTGGCTGCAACAGCTTCTTTTACTGCTTGCTCTAAAATTTTTGGCATAGATATGTTTTTCTCCCTAAGCTCCTTTAGTTCAGATTCGGTTGCTATAATGGCCAATTCCCGCGATTTTATTTCCTGTTCGAACAAAGCTTTTTTGGTTGTAAATTCTTTCTCTAAATCCGCCTTTTTCTGATTGTATTGATCGAGGTCCTTTTTTCGGGCCAGCTCAAGATTATATTTATATTCTTCTTCTTCGCGTTTGCGTTGTTTTTGGATTTGTTCTTTTTCATCTTTTATTTGAAGTTCAAGCTTACTTTTTTCCTTCTCCCAATTTTGCTTTCTTTCAGTAATTTCTTCATCAAACAATTTACGCTTTTGTTCCATTTCAAGCTCAAAAGCTTCCTTTTTCCCCTTTTGAAAAGCAAGCATAACCGAAACCGAATCCGTTGTGGCATTAATTTCATACAAGTCTTTCAGCCTTAACTCCTGTAATTTTATTGCATCTTCAACCTGGCTTAGTTTTTTTGATTCATTGATCAATGATTCTTCAATTATTTCCAACTCACTGTTCAATGATATTTTCAGGCTGGCAATTTGATTAATAATTCCTTCTTTATTTGCTGAAAGAGCTTCCCTAACTATTTTCTCACGTTCTTCAGTTTCCTTAATTTCTTTCGGCTGGCCGGATTTTTTTTCTTCAGCTTGTTTAAGAAGTTCATTATATGCTTCTAAAATTTCATTTTTTGTACTGGATGTCGATAGTTTTTTTTCCATTATTGTCAATTTTTCAAGGTTTTTGTTTCAATTTTTAAGGATATAAAAATAATATTAAAAAAATCAGACCCCTGGATTTTTGATATTTTTATAAAAATAAATGATATTTAGCCATTTTAGCTTCAGAGCATCTGCTAATATTTGATATATTACCATTAAAAAATGCCATCAAAATAATTTAATGGCTTTTTTTGTAAAATATTATTCTTATAACCAATTAGTTATATAATATTAATTGATATTTAAATTTAAAAGCAGTCTATTAAATTTTACCTGCAACAAAATCTCCAACCTGACTGGTTGTCATCCCCATTTTACCGGCTGCAAGACTTTTAATTTTTCCTGAAGCCAATGCATCACTCAGGGCTTTGTCAACCGCTATTGAAGCTTCAGTTTCGCCTAAAGTATCCAGCATCATGCCTGCTGCACCAATTGCAGCAAGAGGGTTGATAATATTTTGACCGGTATATTTTGGTGCCGAACCACCCATTGGTTCAAACATTGAAACACCCTCCGGGTTAATATTGCCACCGGCGGCTATACCAAGCCCTCCTTGTATCATAGCGCCAATATCTGTAATAATATCTCCAAAAAGGTTTTCAGTAACAATTACATCATAAAACTCAGGTGATTTTACAAACCACATGGAAGCAGCATCAACATGATTATAGTCCTGTTTAATATCGCTATAATACTTATCCCCGATTTCTTTATGAACACGCACCCAGAGATCGCCACAGTAGGTAAGTACATTGCTTTTATGAACGAGTGTCAATTGTTTTCTTTTATTTCTTTTGCGTGTATATTCATACGCGAATTTTACACAACGTTCCACCACGGGACGGGAATATACCATAACCTGTGTAGCTACTTCATTTGGACTGCCTACCTGGACTGCACCTCCGATTCCAGTATATATGCCACCGGTATTTTCGCGAATTACAACAAAATCTATATCTTCAGGTCCTTTATCTTTCAGAGGTGTTTCAACACCGGGATAAAGTTTAACGGGTCTCAGGTTGATATATTGATCGAGTGCAAAACGCATTTTCAATAATATTCCAACTTCAAGTATTCCAGGTTTGACATCTGGATGTCCAATCGCCCCCAGATAGATGGAATCGAATTTTTTTATGTCCTGAATTGCCGCATCCGGTAAAGTTTCCCCTGTACTTAAATAGCGTTCTCCACCAAAATCAAATTTGGTATAATCTAATTTGAAACCGAACTTATTAGCAGCAACATCCAAAACTTTTATACCTTCCCTGACAACTTCAGGGCCAGTTCCATCGCCCGGAATTAAAGCAATTTTATGCGTTTTTCCCATTTTTGAATTTTTTAAATTTGAATATCATTAATTAAATATTGTTTGATTTTTCCATTAAATTAAGCACTTTCATTGTTGCCTTTATTGCAGCAACAGTCTGATCCGGATCAAGGCCGCGTGTCTTGATTTCTTTGCCTTCGAGTTCCCATGTTATCACAGCTTCAACCAAAGCGTCGGTTTGCCCGCCAGGAGGGATAGTTACAACATAATCGATAAGTACGGGTTCTTTCTTGCCCAATTTACAATAAATCCTGTTTAAGGCTTTCATAAAAGCATCATATTGTCCGTCTCCTGCTGCAGTTTCCTCAAATTCATTACCTTCTATATCCAGTTTTAAAGTTGCAACTGATCTTAATCCATGGGCAACTGATAGAGAATAATTCTTTATATTTATTTTATTTTCAATGGCACTGCTTTGCAAAACATCTGCAATAATAAAAGGTAAATCATCGCGTGTAACAGATTCCTTTTTATCGCCCAGTTCAATGATACGTTCTGTAACAATCTTCATTTCTTCGGGCGTAAGCTCTATTCCAAGCTCATCCAGGTTTTGCTTAATATTTGCCTTACCCGACATTTTACCCAATGCATATTGACGTTCACGACCAAAGCGTTCAGGCAATAAATCGTTATAATAGAGCTTGTTTTTATTATCACCATCAGCATGAATACCTGCAACCTGGGTATAAACATATTCACCAACAATTGGCTTGTTTGCCGGTATTCGAATTCCGGAAAACGATTCTACAAGGCGACTAACCATTGTAAGTTTTGATTCGTTGATACTTAGTTCGCATTTTAGCTGGTCTTTTGCCACAGCAACCACACTTGCCAATGGAACATTGCCTGCCCTCTCACCAAGTCCGTTAACTGTAGTATGGATTCCCTTTACCCCTGCTTTAATAGCCATAAATACGTTAGCTGCAGCTAAGTCATAATCGTTGTGCGGATGAAAATCGAAATGCAATCCGGGATATCGATCGATCATTTCTTTACAAAACAAATATGTTTCGTCAGGATTTAAAACCCCAAGTGTATCAGGCAGCAAAAACCGTTTGATATTTTCCCCTTTAAGCGATTCAACCATAAAGTGAACATAATCTTTCGAATTACGCATTCCATTTGACCAATCTTCAAGGTAAATATTGACATTTATTTCAAGTTTATTGGCATATGCGATTGATTCTTTTATGCCTGCTACATGCTCTTCAGGGGTTTTATGCAATTGTTGCAGGCAATGTTTTTTTGAACCTTTGCTTAATAAGTTAATTACTTTACCACCAGCATTTTTTATCCAGTTCAATGATGCAGTTCCATCTACAAACCCAAGAACTTCTATTTTATCGATATATCCGGCTCTAAGCGCCCAATTTGTTATTGTCGAAACACCTTTATACTCACCCTCAGAAACGCGGGCTGATGCAACTTCAATCCGATCAACTTTAACTTCGTCAAGCAACACCTTAGCAATGTTAAGCTTTTCGCTATCTGTATAAGAAACACCGGTTGTTTGTTCACCATCTCTTAAAGTGGTATCCATTATTTCAATTCTCATAGGATTTGTTTTAAACGCAAAGCCGCAAAAACACTAATAAAATGAAATAAATTTTTAGCATTTTTATTAGATGTGTTTTTAAACCTTTGGCAAAGCATGATTTTATAATAAACCAAAACAACTAATTAATATAAATGTTGATATTTTTAGATTAAGAATATTTTACATTTCAGGGAAAATTTCATAACCGTGCCGTTTATATCAACTAAATTGAGTTGTTTTCTGCTCGTAATCTTCAATTTTATCTTTTAAGTTAATCAGGTAATCAATATCATCATAACCATTTATCAAACATTCCCTCTTATAGGGATTTATAAAGAATTTTTCTGTTTCACCTAAAGCAACAATAGTAATTGTAAGGTTTTCGAGATCAATTTTAATTTCAGCATTTTTATTTTTTTCAATTGCAATGAATATTTTTTGCAGGAATTCTTCAGAAACCTGGACAGGTAATAAACCACAATTTAAGCTGTTGTTTTTAAAGATGTCGGCAAAAAAACTAGAGACAACAACTTTAAATCCATAATCGTAAATTGCCCAAACAGCATGTTCCCTGCTTGAGCCACAGCCAAAATTTCTTGCTGCAACCAATATTTTACCTGAATAGACAGGATTATTTAATACAAAATCTTTCTTTGGTTGATTATTGCTTTCGTAACGCCAGTCCCGGAATAAATTATCACCAAAACCCACACGGTTGGTAGCTTTCAGAAATCTTGCAGGAATTATCTGGTCAGTGTCTACATTTTCGATATTTAATGGGACACAAGTCGATATAATTGTTTTAAATTTTTCCATGATGTTTTTTTTAGCCCACCCCTAACCCCTCCCAAAAGGAGGGGAATTGGAAAGTAGTTTATTTAAATTTATTATTAATATTTAATCATTTAGAATCAGTTATTTCAAACTAAAATTGTTTTTGCCTTTCCCCCTCCCCATCGGGGAGGTTGGGTGGGGCTTCTATATCAAATCCCGAACATCAGTTATTTTGCCTGTTATGGCAGTAGCAGCAGCAGTCAATGGGCTGGCCAAAAAGGTACGTGAACCGGGACCTTGTCTTCCTTCGAAATTACGGTTAGAAGTAGAAACACTATATTTCCCAGCCGGAATTTTATCTTCATTCATTGCAAGACAGGCTGAACAACCCGGTTGGCGTAATTGAAAACCAGCTGCTTCAAAAATATCCTTCAGGCCTTCTTTAATTATTTGATTTTCGACCTGTCTGGAACCCGGAACAATCCAACAAGTAATATTTTCTGCTTTTTTCTTTCCTTTTACGATACCTGCAAATGCACGAAAATCTTCAATTCTTCCGTTGGTGCAACTTCCAACAAAAACATAATCGACTTCTTTACCTTCTAAAAATTGGCCAGGTTTAAGTCCCATATAATCTAATGCTTTCACATTTGCCTCATTTTCCGGAATGTTATTGTTAATTTTCATTCCCATTCCCGGGTTTGTTCCATAAGTTATCATGGGTTCAATATCAGCAGCATCAAAGGAAACTTCATAATCGAATTTTGCACTATCATCCGTAGGCAGCGTTTTCCAAAAGGATATTGCCTTTTCCCATTCATATCCTTTTGGAGCAAATTCTCTGCCCTTAATGTACTCGAATGTTGTATTATCAGGGGCAATAATACCACCACGCGCACCCATTTCAATGGCCATATTGTAGATTGTCATGCGTGCCTCCATACTTAGGTTTCGGATTGTGTCGCCGGCAAATTCTACAAAATAACCTGTTCCTCCTGCGGCAGTCAATTTCGAAATCACATAAAGAATAATGTCTTTTGAAGCAACGCCGGTTCCAAGTTTACCATTAATATTTATTCTCATGGTTTGAGGCTTTGACTGAATTATGCACTGCGATGCCAGAACCATTTCAATTTCTGAAGTCCCGATTCCGAAAGCTATTGAACCAAAAGCGCCGTGTGTCGCAGTGTGGCTGTCACCACAAACTATCGTCATACCAGGCAGAGTTATTCCCAGTTCCGCCTATAATATGTACAACTCCATTGAATGGATGACCTAAACCGTACATAGTAATGCCATGTTTTTTACAGTTATCGGTCAATTTTTGAACCTGTTTGCGCGATAATTCCTCTTTAATAGGCAATTCCTGGTCAAGAGTGGGAATGTTATGGTCAGGCGTGGCGACAGTGCGATCTGGTCGGGATACTTTAATCCCCCGCTTTTCAAGTCCGTCAAATGCAACCGGACTTGTAACCTCATGAATCAGGTGTTTGTCGATATACAATACATCCGGGCCGTTTTCAATGCTATGCACCACATGTCGTTCCCAGACTTTTTCAAATAATGTTTTTGCTTTTGAATTCATTTTGTGATTTATTAAAATGCTTAAATTATACAAATAATAACAATGCAATAAATTGAAAGTTTAGAATTATTGAGAAGTTTAGCAATTTAGTCTATAGGCTATTAGCTGTTTCTCCAACAATTATTTTATTATTAACATCTTCTGTTCTTCAGAACTTCCAATATTCAATTATTCAAAAATTCTAACTTCTATTCACTTTTAAACAACTTGAAATGGCATCGATAAAAGCTTCGACAGATGCAGTGACTATATCCGTACTGGCGCCAAACCCGTAGTAAATTTCATTCTTGTATTCAATTTGAATATGGACTTTACCCACATCATCGCTTCCGCGTGTGATTGCCTGAATAAGAAATTCCTCCAACCTTACTTTTGTTTTTACAATTTTTCGTACTGCAGTAAACGCTGCATCGACTGTGTCCATCGCCAGATGATGTTTCAGTATGTGTAACCCCGTCAACTATTAATTTAACAGTTGCCATTGAAACAGTAGATTTTCCACAGACTACATTCAGGTAATCCAGTTTGATTTTTTTCTCCTGGCTTCTTTCATCACCCAAAATGATCAACAAATCGTCGTCATTGATATCTTTTTTCTTATCGGCCATAGCAAGGAACTGGTCATAAACTTCGTCAAGTTTTGCAGTTTCCAGTTTGTAGCCCAATCGTTCTAACCTGTGTTTGAGTGCAGCACGGCCACTACGGGCAGTCAATTTAATTGCAGATTCGCTCAGGCCGACATCTTTAGGGTCGATAATCTCATAATTCTCACGGTTTTTCAATACGCCGTCCTGATGAATTCCCGATGAATGTGCAAATGCATTCCTGCCAACAATCGCTTTGTTAGGTTGAACTGGCATACGCATAAGAGCTGAAACAAGCCGGCTTGTATAGATAATTTTTTTGGAAATTATTCCGGTATTTAATTTTATATCCCTGCGGCATTTCAATATCATTGCTATTTCTTCAAGCGAAGTGTTTCCTGCCCTCTCGCCTATCCCATTAATAGTTACTTCGACCTGGCGCGCGCCATTCATGATTCCGGCTATTGTATTGGCTGTAGCCATTCCCAAATCGTTATGGCAATGCGTTGAAATAATTGCCTTGTCAATATTTTTTACATTTTCTTTCAGATACTTTATTTTCCGACCGTATTCTTCGGGAACGCAATAGCCGGTTGTGTCTGGTATATTGACAACTGTTGCACCGGCGCCAATTACAGCCTCAATAACCCGTGCCAGATATTCATTTTCTGTCCGGCCTGCATCTTCAGCATAAAATTCAACATCCTGAACGAATTTTTTTGCATATTTAACTGCATCAATTGCCCTTTGAATAATCTCATCCTGGTTCGATTTCAGCTTATAAGTAATATGATAAAATGAGGTGCCGATACCTGTGTGTATTCTGGGCCTTTTTGCATATTTAAGGGCATCTGCAGCAACTTCAATATCTTTCTTAACGGCTCGCGTTAAACCGCAAATAATTGGTTCTGTTACTGCTTTGGATATTTCAACCACCGAATTAAAATCACCTGGACTTGAAATCGGAAACCCTGCCTCGATAACATCTACGCCCAATAATTCAAGTGCTTTTGCCACTTCAATTTTTTCGATTGTGTTCAGCTGGCATCCGGGAACCTGTTCGCCATCGCGCAGTGTTGTGTCGAATACATAAACTTTGTTGTCTGCCATTGTATTTATTTTATTAATTTTTATATAAAAAAAGGAGTGCCAGAAACTTTCCTACACTCCTTATTGGATATCTTATCAGGAAAGCTCAATTAATTCTGAATAGTAGAATTAGTCCCAATTGTAATACAAGAATTATAATTTGTAAGCTTTTCTTCATTTTTTTGTCATTTTAATACTGCAAAGATAAATAAGGTTTTTGAATAAAAAAGAAATTTTTAATATTTTAATAAATATTATAATTGTAAAGTAAACATTACATTTAGTAAACTATGTATTGCAATTTATATTTTAACAATATTTCTATTTTTCATTAAGTTTGCAATTAAATAAATTCCAGGAAATGAAAAACACCATTAGAATTGAAAGGGCAATAAAAAACATCACTCAGGATGAATTAGCCAAAAGTATCGGTATCAGCCGTCAATCAGTAAACGCGATTGAACTTAATAAATTAGTTCCATCTGTAATAATTGCCATGAAAATTGCCAGGGTATTTCAAAAGAAAATGGAAGAAGTATTTATGCTTGAAGAGTTTGATTAAATTTATACCATGTTAATAATTCCCAAAACAATATATTTATAGTTGTTCATGAATAATTACTATTTTCGTAACCCAGCTTTGATTTAAAATGAAAAAATATAGGTGTATAGTTTGTGGTTATGTTTATGATCCGGAAGAAGGCGATCCTGATAACGGTATAGCACCTGGAACTCCTTTTAAAGCTTTACCTGACGATTGGATTTGCCCTGTTTGCGGAGTGGCAAAAGCAGATTTTGTTGAAATAGATTTTTAAGAAAATATAGGTTTTTAGGCTGCAGGCTGTAAGGAATATTAAGAAACTTTTAGGGCTTTGAAAGCAATCTTTTAAATATTAAAAATACTTAATAGAAAGTTTTTCCGGCCTAATTGTCTAAAGTCTATTAAGCTATTATTCTATGGTTTCTTCTTAGCTTTTTCCGAATTTATATCTTTTGCCCTTGTAACTTTCCCCTTTAAAATACACTTCCCAACTGCAGGATGACATGATCCTTTCTGTAAATCGCATGTGCCTTCCAAAAAATGAGGACATTCAAAACTCATACCCTATTTAAAAAATAAAATGTTGATACTTTCTAATACGAATTAATTGTATTTTATATTTACAATCATTGCCATATCAGTTTTTTACTTAACTTTAAATTCTAAAATTAACAAATTTCATGATTTCTACGATCCAAAAAATTCTGAGGTCAATTAGACAATTTAGCAACGACACGAATTCTAACCAGTAATAT
>CAVSGB010000117.1:0-3982 GCA_963726845.1 uncultured Bacteroidota bacterium
GCAGCCTAAAGTCTTATTTAAAAATTTATTATAATATGTTATTAAAATATATCTTGAATTTTCTTTATTGCAAGGTTTGTAATGTTTATCATAATATAGGCTATCTATAGATTTTAAGCATATATTACAATAATATTTAAAAGCATCATTATCATTATATAATGATGCCATATGAATATTATTGCAAAATGAACATGTATCTTTTAAACCCAATTTAGCAACTGCCAAATTAAAATATATATCATTAATTGAAGTTGATTTATATACAAAACTATGAATTGCAGATTTAGAAATATGATTTAGGTATTTAGAAATAAATGAGTCAGCCATCAGATAATTCTGCTCATTTAGATACTTAATACCATTCTCATATTCATAATAATAATCCTTTAATTGACAATTTACAATTAAAAAACAGCATAATAATAGAATAATAAAATAGACTCTCTTCATTTTTTATGTATTAAATTTAAAATTTCAAAGTTCATATCCAAGTGCTAAAATGACGCCCAACGGTTTGCGCTATGAGCATGTGGCGGGTTGCGGAGCGCTTATCTATCAAACTACACCAAAACTTGATGCGGGATTGAATGCCAAATAACCGTATAAATCCCGCCATTGCTTATGAGCGCGTGTTGGCGGTTCGTGCTTTTTATTAATTTTCATGTCCATTTGTTTTTTGTCCACAATAAGGGCAAACAATCCAAAGTTTTTCTAATTGGCTAAAGCACTTTTCACAGGTAATCACTTTTTCGACAACTGATTTCATCGGCATACTAGTCTTAACTGTGAAAACATCGGGAATCTCTTTTAAAAAACTATATTCATTACCTTTTTCTGTTATCAAAAAAAGTTTGTCTTTTGCTCTTGTAATTGCAACATAAAAGAGCCGTCTTTCTTCTTCTAAAAGTAAATCGTGATTTGCTTTTTTTATGATTTGAAAAATTCTATCCTCTAACCAAATATCTGGAAATCCTCCATTACCTTCAGTTAAACCAAGAATGAAAACTACTTTTGCTTCAAGTCCTTTTGACGCATGAATTGTCTTAGCTTGAACTTTTATCCCTTCCTTATAAAATTCTTTTGAATAAGAAGGCTTTCCTGAATACGCACCTGGATTGAACATGTGAGTTCGGCGATACAGGAATAGAATATCTTCATTTGTAAGTCCATCGTTAAGAAGTTCTTTAACCCTGTCTAAACAAAATTGAATATTGTCTTCATCATTGCTGCCAGCATATACGACAATTTTATGCTCTGATTTTTTTGATGAATGAATCTCTTTTTCAACTTTAAACTTATTGTGTTTAATTACTTCGTTGCTTGCTCCAACTATATTCTGCGTACTCCGATAATTCAAATTTAGCTTTACAACTTTTGAATTTGGAAAATGATTTTCAAATTCAACAATGTAACTTACATTCGAACCCCTGAAACCATAAATACTCTGCCAATCATCACCAACACAAAACAACTGTGTTTGGTCGGTAAGTAAAAGTTTTATTAAATCAACCTGTAAATTATTTACATCTTGGAACTCATCAACTAAGATATATTGATACTTACTTTTATATTTATTTGCAATATCTGAATAGTTTTGAAACAAAGAAGTGCTTCGTGAAATCAGGTCGTTGAAATCAAGGTAGGACTTGTCTGTACAATAGTTAATATATTTTTCAACAATTGGAATTGCCAACTCATAGAAATTTCTAACACGTTCATGCTGGTCTTTACTTGCATTTTCTTTTACGGTTTTCAAGTCAATATTTTCAACTTTAATCATGTCCGTTATACGCATGATTTGAGCCACAAAATCCTTGACATTTTCGTGATAACCGTTAAATTCTTCCCTATATGTAAGTGAAATATTTTTGTGATAGTTTGATGGTAAACGGTTCTTAACAATCGTGTCCAAAGCATGGTTGAACAGGGCTGAATCTTTTGTCATGCTTTCGTATGTCTTTACTAAAAGCAAATTGCCTTTTTTAAATTGCTCTTCTTTGTCTTTAGTTGAGAAGCTTTTATCACTTATATGCTCAATATATAGATTTGCTTCTGGAATATAGAAGTCAGGATGAAATGCAAAATCTTTCACATTGAGCAAAGGTTCATACTCATACTTTATACTGTGCCGATAAAACCAATCTGCAATAAACTGTTCTGACTTTGAGCGGACTTTTATACCATCAAGAGAAGTAAAATACTTGCCGTCTTTCGGCAAGTATTTTACTTCTTGTTTATGAATTTTATCAATTATATAATCTAAAATATATCGTTTAAGCCTGAGCAAATAATCTGTATCCTCACATTGGTCTATCAAAAGTTTGTGGAATACTTCGAAAACTGTTTCGGGCGCAACATTTTTGGAAAGCTCATCTTCTTCGTCTCTTTTTTCATCACCAATAATTTTAAACTTATTGTCAAACTCATTCACTCCATCATGGCGAAGTACGTTATAACAAAAGCTATGAAAAGTTCTGACAGTTAAACCATCAATCCATTTATATTTTTTCTGTTGATTATATCGCTCCTTTTCTTTTTCTATTTTGCTCAGGCTTTTATCCACCAACATTCGTTCATATTGTCCAGTTGTATCGGCAGAAATAATCAAGCGATCAATCATTTCGTTGGTTGCATTTTTAGTGAATGTGATTGCAAGAATACTTGAAGGGTTTACACCTTTCTCCTCTATCAAATAAATGAGCTTTTGCAAAAGTGTTTTTGTTTTGCCAGAGCCTGCGCCAGCTAAAACTAAAATACGCTTATCTTCACTGATTACTGCTTCTCGTTGCTTATCATTTAAAGCACTTAAATCTGTCTTTGTAGGTATCAAAATATTGTTTTTAATTCAAATTTACAGATTTTGGAAATATAAACCACTGTCTTTTTTTAGCATGACCGCCAACGTTCGAGGCTATGAAACGTAGGAGATTGCGTGTTTGTAAATGTATCAACCGATACAAACCTTGCCAGCGGGCTGAAATGTTGCTTAACCACTTAAACCCCTATGTTTTATGAGCCTTTGTTAGCAGTTCGGTGATTATTCTATGTTTTATTATCTCTATATCTCCTGTTACTATTTCATTCCCAGCGTCATTTTTGCACAATTGATATAATTTACTCCTTACCATTTCAATGTTTTTTCCTTTATTAACAGGCTTGATAGTTAATCGATCAAAATATGATTTTAAAGTTTGAAATAGTTCAAAGAATTCAGTATTTAATTTAGATTCAAAATCCCCATTTATCTCACTCGAATCATAATAAACTGTAATGGTTTTTGTATTCAGAAGCAAACGCAAAAGTGCAATTAGTACATAACATATAAAGATTTTTTGGTCTTGGTTTTTATCTTCGATTATATAAATTTCGCTTGCATCTAATGATTTTATTCCATTATTTGAAATTGCTCTTATTTTAATACCAATTAATATTTTGTCTTTATTGTCTTTTTTTGATACTGAAATATCAATATTGCCAATATTGACTATTCCCTCAAAATAATTCCTTATTCGGCGTCTTTTAGTTTTTAATTTCTTTAATTGCAGTTCCGAATCCGGTAATAAACTTTCGTGAATATCCGTTTTTGCAATCACATAACTATCTTGCAATTCGGACACTTTATTATTAATATTTTTTACAGGTATTATAATCCCCTTTAATATAACTTCGCTAATTACAAAGTCCTTATCTATGTATATACTTCTCATATGATTCAATAAAATCTTATTATGGATCACACGATCAGCAGTAATAAATATTGAATTATTGTTTAGTAAATGTTTTATTATTTCATCATCAGGAATCCCAGGATATGTCTCTTTTATCTGGACAATTTCCGGCGATGAACTATTATCAAATCTCAAATAGTCTAATACTATTAACAATTGTCTTTGCGATACTGATTCATCTACTATAATCTTTCCCATCAAGTACGTTTTTTTTCATTGACTGCTAACGTTCCTCGGCTATGTAAAGTGCG
>CAVSGB010000118.1:0-18183 GCA_963726845.1 uncultured Bacteroidota bacterium
AGTTTATACTCAAACTACAAAATTTAAATTAAATCCTGATGTAAATCTTTCATTTTATATTAAACATATAAATAATAGGATTCAATTTGAAAATGGTAATCTAAAAGTACTTAATCAAAGAATAAAATTTTTTGGTGAAGTAAGAGATAAAGAACCTGATGAATTTCAATTATCATTTGTTACAGTGGAATTTAAGATTATTTGTTTAAATGAGATATTGAAGAATTATATAGAGGATTTAAAATTTACTAAAGGCAAAATAAGCATAACTTGTAATTTTTCAGGAAATTTGAATTCTCCATTTTCAAATTGGTTCAATGTATATGCAAAATTCAAGGATATATCAATGGTCTATAAAAATAAACTTATCTCAAATTTATTTACTGACTTGTCTTTGTTTGGTAAATCGAATGTTTTTAGTAAATATGGATATTCATTGAAAAATACGAAAGGATTTTACAAAAATTCTAATTTCAATATCTCACTGTTTGAATATAATAAAACTTCAGGAGCATACTATATAAATGGGAATTTTGACATCAAAGCAGAAGATGTCAATTCTTTTCTTGGAAATGATGGCCTTAAATTTTATAGTGGAATTTTAAATTTGCAATTTAAAATTGGAAACATCAGTCTTTTGCAACTGAACAAAAATATATTTAGTAGCTTAAGAATTGAAGAATTCAAAACTCAAATCCATGATTTAAGTTGTTCATATATTGGCTGCAATTACAAACTCGAAAATACAAATGGTAAAATATTTGTTTCTGGAAAGGATATTAATTTAAATGAATTGAATTGTAAAATAAATAATAATATTTTTTTATTTACTGGAGAAATAAAGAATTTTTTAAGTTCTTTTCAGGAAACAAAAATATTTATAATCAATGGAAGGTTGCGTGGAAGAAAAATAGACCTGAATAATTTTAATTTCTATACGAAAGATAGTTTAAACTTTAAAAAGTTTCAATATTCAATAGAACCAAACTTGAAGCTTGAATTTGATAGTTTAGTTTATAAAAATATATTCTTAAGTTCTTTCAAGTCAGATGTAAATTATCTAAACAATTATTTTAAAATAGATAATTTAAGTGGAAGATTTTTTAATGGTTATATAGAAAACGGCTATACAGAAATAAATACTTTAAAAGATTTATCAATTAGTTCAAATTGTACACTGAAGAATATTGATATTGAAAAACTTTTTAATTCATTTAATAATTTTAGCCAGGATTTTATTACTTCAAAAAATATTAAAGGTTTAGTAAATGGAAGAATATGCTGCAACCTTCAATGGAAAAATGGGAATTTATTAAAAGAAAATATTTCATGTCGTGCAAATCTTGTTATTAATAAAGGGGAATTGATTAATTTTCAACCGGTCAGGAAATTTTCAAAATTTATTGATATTTCAGAATTAAATGATATTAAATTCAATAGGATCAGTAACAAAATTATATTGGATCAAAATATAATTAGAATTCAACCAATGGAAATAAATTCGTCAGCATTAAATCTGACCTTATCGGGCAAACATTCATTGGATAACGAGTATGAATATCATTTCAAGATTTACTTATCAGATTTGCTTTATAAGAATTCTGTCAAAGGTAAGTCTTTGAAAAATGAATTCAATAATGTTGAAAAAGATACACTCGGGAGAGCAGTATTGTATATTAAGGTCAAAGGAAAAGGAAATGAATCCAGCACTTCATACGACAGCAAGCAAGCATTGAAAAGTTTTACTGATAAATTGGAAAATGAAAAAAATAAAATAGGAAATATTTTCAAAGAGGAATTTCGTAATTCTAAAACTGACAGCTTGTCAAACCAAAATAATGGAAATGGAAGGAAGAAATTAATCATAGAATCTGACGAAATAAAAAAAGATGTCCAGCAAAACAAACAGGGGACAAAAACCGTTAAGGAAAAAAGAAAGAAAAATATTGAATGGAAAGATGATTGATCTTTTTCATTTATAAAAAAAATATTCATAAGTAACATATTTTTAATAATTTAAAATTAATAATCTTGAGTATTTATTATAAAAAACAATGGTGGAAGATAATCCTGTTTTCGATAGCGGTTATTATCGGTGTTTCTTCATTGTACTATACCAATATACTGGTGAAAAGGCTATCAATAGAAGAAAGAAAAAAAGTTGAAATTTGGGCTGAGGCAACACGCCTTACTAATGAATCAGATAACTCAGGGAAAATATTAAGTTTTCTTTTACAAGTAATTCAAAACAATCGCACTGTACCTGTTATTTTAACAGATTCTTCAAATAAAATTCTATCCTGGCGTAATCTCGATTCGATAAAAGCAACCAACCCGGAATATGTTAAAGCCCAACTTGCATCAATGAAAAAAGAAAAGGAACCAATTGTTATTAATTTAAGCAACAGCAACAAAAACTACATTTATTATCATGAATCTTATCTACTTCAACAACTTACATATTATCCTTTTATCCAACTTGGAGTAATACTTTTATTCATTGTTGTTGCATATCTTGCATTTAGCGCTTCACGAAAGGCAGAACAAAATCAGGTTTGGGTCGGCCTTACTAAAGAAACAGCTCATCAGCTTGGGACTCCAACGTCTTCATTAATGGCCTGGAGTGAATTAATGAAGGAACGTCTGCCTGAAATCGAACTTGTATCTGAATTAGAAAAAGATGTAAAGCGATTGGAAATAATTACTGAAAGGTTTTCTAAAATTGGTTCAAAACCAACATTAAAACCTACAAATTTACTTGAAACTATAATATCTGCAGTCGAATACTTAAAAAACAGGACATCAGATAAAATTATTTTTAAATTCGAATTTCCCGAAGAAGAAACTACTATCCTGTTAAACCGGTCTCTTTTCGAATGGGTAATTGAGAACCTTTGTAAAAATTCAGTAGATGCCATATCTAATGAAGGGAAAATTACAATTGGTGTCAAAGAATTAAAAAATAAGATTCTCATAGATATTGCTGATACCGGAAAAGGTATTCCTAAATCAAAATACAATACCATTTTTAATCCCGGCTATACTACCAAAACAAGAGGTTGGGGCTTAGGTTTATCGCTCGTAAAAAGAATAGTCGAAAATTACCACAAGGGAAAAATATTTGTTTTAAATTCTGAAATTGGTAAAGGAACAACGATTCGTATTGTATTGAATTATAAGGCAAAAAGTAAATTATGAATCGCGAAGATTTTGAAATAATGGCACCTGTCGGTTCTTTTGAATCTTTAACAGCTGCCATTCAGGGCAACGCCGATTCAGTTTATTTTGGGACCGGGAAGCTGAATATGCGATCAAGATCAACATTGAATTTTAATTATGATGACCTTGAAAAAATTGTCAAAATTTGCAACGATCACAACAAAAGGGCATATGTTACTTTAAATACGGTAATGTATGATGAAGATATTTCAGAAATTAAAAAAACCATAGATGCTTGCAAAGATATTGATATTCATGCTATTATAGCATCAGATTTATCTGTTCTTGAATATGCCAGATTAAAAAATATTGAAGTGCATATTTCTACACAGCAAAATATAAGTAACATTGGTGCTGTTAGGTTTTTCAGTCAATTTGCCGATGTAATAGTCCTTGCCCGCGAACTTAATTTAGATCAGGTTAAAAAAATATCCGATAGTATAATCAAAGAAAAAGTTACCGGCCCTTCCGGTAAAGCAATTAAAATTGAGATGTTTGCACACGGAGCTTTATGTATGGCAATTTCGGGAAAATGTTACCTTAGTTTGCATGAATACAATCATTCAGCAAACAGGGGTGATTGTTACCAAATCTGTCGCCGTTCGTATATAGTAACAGATAAAGAAACTAAAGCTCAACTTGAAATTGACAATGAGTATATCATGTCATCCAAAGATTTATGTACTATAAGTTTTCTTGATAAGTTAATAAACTCCGGAGTTAAAGTATTTAAGATAGAAGGCAGGGCTCGTTCGGCTGAATATGTCAAAGAAGTTTCAAAATGTTATGATGAAGCAATATTTTCGATTTGTGATGGCACTTACTCTTTGCAAAAGATAGATGCATGGATGAAAAGACTATCTTCAGTGTACAATCGCGGTTTTTGGGATGGCTACTACCTTGGTCAGAGAATGGGAGAGTGGAGCAATATTTATGGATCGAAAGCTACAAAAAAGAAAACATATATTGGTAAAAATAAAAATTACTTTTCTGATATGAAAGTGGCGGAATTCCTGATAGAAACAGGCTCAATCAGTGTAGGTGATGAAATAATGATTATTGGACCAACTACAGGCGTTATAGAAACAAAAGTAAATGAAATGAGAATTGATCTTAAAAATGAAGATGTTGCTAAAAAAGGTGACAGGGTTTCTATACCTGTTGATCAGTTAATTAGAAGGTCAGATAAATTATATAAATTAACAGTTGAAAAGGAAAATTAATAATCTGGGATATTTTAGTATTGAACATTATTTAAAACAAAGAGCGCCGAACAATTACCGTTCGGTGCTCTGCAACGTTTTATAATAATGGATTCTAGGGTTGGATTTTATTATAGCATCCGGGTTAGTTTACGTGGGAATAAGGAAAAGTTAATAAATAGTTTACCAATCATAATGATTTGTTGACGAAAAGAAATTTTTCATTGACGAAAGTTGAAAATTAGTTCTTAAGAACCTCAAAGGATTTGCTAAAACTATCATCCATTTTAACCCATAACCAAATTTAATTCCGTAATTTCCATTAATTTATTTTTAGAACTGAAATAAATTCAAAACAGGCTTTGAAAAAAATTTGTGAACGAAGTAAAACAAATAAAAGGAAGTAATTAAAATTATAATTTGAAATTATTTTGTTATCAGGAAATATCATGAAAACTACAACTTACGTCATTTCAATAATCCTATTTTCAATATTTATTATAAGTTGCAGTCAACCTGCAAAATATAAGGATTATCGAATTTCAATGGTTAATATTAATAATGTTGAACTCACTGATAGTTTTTGGTTGCCTAAAATCAGGACAATTCAAAATATAACCATTGCATATGGTTTTGATAAATGTATTAAAGAAGGCCGTTTGGAAAATTTTCTAATAGCAGGTGGCAGGAAAAAGGGCAAAGTTCGTGGTAAGTTTCCTTTTGATGATTCAGATATATATAAAATTATAGAAGGAGCATCATATTCACTAATAAGCGCTCCAAACAAAAAGCTTGATATTTACCTTGATTCTGTAATTGCAATAATTAAAGTTGGCCAGGAACCGGATGGATATCTTACAACCTGGTTTACAATTGATCCGAACACTCCTTACCCATCATGGGTCAACAAAACCGGAAAACGCTGGACAGGTGAATCAAGCAGTCATGAATTGTACAACAGTGGCCATATATTCGAAGCTGCAGTGGCACATTACCTGGCCACTGGTAAACATAATTTTCTTGATATAGCTATTAAAAATGCAGACTTGCTTGTAAAAAGCTTTGGCCCGGGAAAACTTACTTTTCCTCCAGGTCATCAGATAATAGAAACTGGCCTGATAAAGCTTTATCGTGTTACAAAAAATGAAAAATACTTGAAATTGGCAAAATACTTTCTCGACCTGAGAGGCGATTCTGCAACACACAAACTATATGGAGAATACAACCAGGAACCATAAACCTGTTACTCAGCAGGATGAAATTGTGGGTCATGCGGTACGGGCAGTATACATGTATGCCGGAATGACTGATATTGCAGCAATATATAATGATGCAGCTTACCTGAAGGCGGTGACAAATATCTGGAACAATATGACAGAACGAAAAATGTATCTAACAGGGGGTATTGGTGCAAAACATGAAGGTGAAGCATTCGGGAAAGACTATGAACTTCCTAATCTCACTTCCTATAGTGAAACATGTGCATCAATCGGCGATGTATATTGGAACAACAGATTGTTTATGCTTACTGGCGACTCCAAATATTACGATATTATCGAAAGAACTTTGTACAATGGCTTACTTTCTGGAATTTCTCTCGATGATAAAAATTTCTTTTATGTAAATCCGCTTGAGGCCGATGGTAAGTTTCAGTTTAACCAGGGAAAATGTACACGTCAGGCCTGGTTCGATTGCTCCTGCTGTCCGACAAACCTGATACGATTTATCCCTTCTTTTCCAGGGTTAATTTATGCTTCCCAAAAAGACACTTTGTACGTTAACCTCTATTCCTCTAATAATGCCAAACTGAAATTAAATAAAGAAAATATAAACATTGAACAAAAAACCGATTATCCATGGAATGGAAATATCAGCATAATATTTAACACGGAAAATTCTCAGTCATTTACACTTAAGCTCAGAATACCCGGTTGGGCTGAAAACAGGGTTATTCCAGGCAAATTATATACTTATACCGATAAATTAAAAAATAATACAATTATTAAAATAAACGGGAAAAATATCAACTATGATACATTTCAGGGTTATGCAACAATTACCAGAAAATGGGATCCAGATGACAAAGTAGAAATTAAATTACCGATGGAAATTCGCCATGTTATTGCCGATGAAAAAGTAAAAGCAGATAAAAATTTAACAGCGCTTGAATATGGCCCTATAGTATATTGTGTTGAAGGTATTGATAACAACAACCTTTTAGACGATATCGTATTAACAGATAATTCGCGGTTAAAAATAGAAAAACGAAACGATTTTCTTACAGGTTTGAATATTATAACCGGGGAAGTCCGAAGTAAAAAAAACAATTCAAAATTAAAGCTGACAGCAATTCCATATTTCAGTTGGTCAAATCGTAGTGAAGGAACCATGAAAGTTTGGTTGCCAATGGATTAGATGTTTATTTATAATTTTTGACAAGTATTTGTTCATTTTTTCAATTACAAAATAAAACCTATACTTGCTAAAACTTTGATAACTAAAACTATTGTTATAAGAATTCTATTAAGTTATATTGGAAGTTTTTATAAAACAGTAATCAAAAATTCTTCAAAAATCTAATTAACAATAAATAAAGATTTATTTTTTTCCTAAAAATAAATTACTTAAATTCATTCGAATATATTTCGTTTAAACAATAAATAATCTTACATCTGATTCTCTTGGAACACCCATGTTATATTTATATCCTTGTTGTGAACGCAAGTGCATGTATGTTTCATTTAACAAAATACTGTTATTCCTTTTTATAACTAACCAACTAAACCTAATGCCATGAATTCATTATTAAAAAACAAAATTTTCTGTGGTGCCATTGCTGCCATAATCATTGTTATTATTGTTTTACTGGTATTTCCTAAACATTCCAAAAACGAACAAATAAAAATTAAAGCTGAATACGCCGAATTTGTTTCAGCAGTTACATCCGGAACGGTTTCAATCGAATCAACCATTAAAGTTTTGCTGGTGAACCCGTTTAAAGGTGATTCTCTTGAACGTGAAAGGTTGTTGGACGGATTGTTTAGTTTTTCACCAGGTATTAAAGGACATGCCAGATGGGTAAATGAAAATACACTGGAGTTTATTCCTTCAGCAAATTTTCAATCAGGAATTTTCTACGAGGTTAATTTTCAATTAGACAGGGTAGCAAAAGTGCCTGATGAATTATCGTTGTTAAAATTTTCTTTTCAAACTATCGAGCAGGATTTTACCATCGATCTCTGGAACTTACTTACGTATGGAACCAATCCCAGGTATTATTTTCTAAAAGGTAGTATTAATTCGGCTGATATTGCTGATAATTCAGAAATAGAAAAAATTGTAACGGCAAAATTGGGTGACAAGACAATGGGGATAAAATGGCAACATCGGTCTGACAGAAAAGAACATATTTTCCTTATTGACAGTATTTTAAGAGATGTTTCTTCGCAAAAGCTTACTGTTAATTGGGACGGAACTGCAGTTTCAGTTAAAAAACAAGGCAACGAAAAAGTTGAAATCCCTGCATTGGGTAATTTTAAAGTTATTGACGCAGTTTTAGAAAATGACCCTGACCAATATTTTATTGTTTATTTCAGCGATCCGTTAAGCACATCACAGAGCCTGGAAGGGCTTATAACACTTGAAAATGTTGATATCAAGTTTAAAAAATCCGGGAATACAATAAAAGTTTATCCGGGAAGATTGATTGCAGGTGAATCGCACAGGTTGAAAGTAAGTGAAGCAATAGAAAGTATTGATGCGAAAAGGCTTGCACAAGTTTTTTATAAGAACTTTGGGTTTAGTGATATTAAACCTGCAATTGAGTTAGTTGGAAAAGGCAACATTATGCCAATTGCCGATAGTATAATTATGCCTTTTAGAGCAGTTAATCTCAAAGCTGTTGATGTAACGATAATTAAGATTTACCAGAATAATATTGGGCAGTTTTTGCAAGACCATGATTTGAGCAGCGATTACAACCTATATCAGGTTGGGCGGCCTATAATCAGGCAAAGGATTGACCTTCAAAACTCAAATGTATCAGACCTTACCCGATGGCACCTGTTTTCAGTTGATCTGGGCAAATTGATAAAATCAGATCCAGGTGCAATTTACCGTGTAAATATTTCATTTCGAAAATCGTATTCATTATTCCATTGCGAAGGCAAAAATGAAAGTGAAGACAATGAAGTTGCACTTTCAGATAACACAATTCATATTGAAGATGAAGAATCAGCTGGATATGGTGATGAGTATTATCCTTCAGATGAATACAGTTATTTTGAAGAAGGAGAAAACAGATGGGAAAACAGGGATAATCCTTGTTACCAGGCTTACTACAACCGTGAAAGGTTTGTTCACCGAAATGTATTTTTTTCCAACATAGGCATAATTGCAAAAAATAACAACCATAACGATTTGTCTGTTATAACAACAAGTATTACCGATGCAAAACCTTTGAGCGGTGTTGAACTTGAAGTGTTGGATTTTCAGCACCAAACTCTTGGTAAACAATATTCAGACAACAATGGCTTTGCAACAATTCCTTGTGCTCATAAACCATTTTTAATAGTTGCGCATAAAAGCAATGAATTCGGTTATTTAGCCTTAAAGGACGGACAATCGTTGTCCCTGAGTATGTTTGATGTTTCCGGGCAGGTAACTCAAAAAGGAATGAAAGGGTTTATTTATGGCGAACGGGGAGTATGGAGACCGGGCGATACCTTGTTCCTGACTTTTATCCTGGAAGATAAAAACAATCAATTCCCTAAAGGGTATCCGGTAATTTTTGAACTTTCAGATCCGCGGAATCAATTATTCAAGCGACAGGTAAAAGTTCAGAATTTGAATGGCTTTTACACTTTTTCTATTGCTACGCCACCGGAAGCTCCGACCGGCAACTGGCTACTTACTGTTAAAGCAGGAGGGGCGGTATTTACCAAAACTTTGAAAATTGAAACTATTAAGCCCAACCGTCTTGCAATAGATCTCGATTTAGGACACGACAGTATTTTAAAGGGACCAATCCATGGAACAATTGGAGCACGTTGGCTGCATGGGGCAATTGCAAATAATTTGAAATCTGTTATTACTATGAGGCTCACATCCACTCCTGCTTCGTTTAAAAAATTCCCTGATTTTGAATTTTCTGATCCAACTGTCAGCTATAAAATGGAAGAAGTCACTATTTTCCAGGGTACATTGGATGCAAGTGGAAAATCGAATTTTAATTACGATGTGAATCCTGGTAAATCGTTGCCGGGCATGCTCAAGTTAAGCCTTATTACAAAAGTATTTGAAGATGGGGGAAATTTCAGCATCGATTATTATTCAATTCGTTACTCACCTTTTAACTATTATACCGGAATAAGCCTGAATGAAGCAAAAGGGGTTTGGAATTGGTTATATTGCGATATGGATCAAAAAATAAAAATCGCCTCGGTTGATTATTTGGGGAAACCAGTTTCGAGGCAAAATATCAAAGTTGAATTGTATAAACTTAACTGGAACTGGTGGTGGGAAAGGTCAGAAGAGGATTTGGGCACTTACATAAACAGCGAAAATTTACAATTTGTATCATCACAAACTATTGCAACACGAAACGGTTACGGATCGGCTAAAATTAAAATAGCCGGTGACAAAGGTGGTGGATATTTTATGAAAGTAACAGACCCGGATGGTCAAAGCTCAGGTAAAGTTTTATGGTTTTACAACCCCTGGTATCGCGAAAACTTAAACGGTAATCATCCTGAAGCTGCAACAATGCTTGTAGTATCAACAGATAAACAGGTTTATTCGCCTGGCGACTTAGCTCATATAACCATACCTGCGTCAGAAAAAAGTCAGGCATTGGTAAGTATAGAATCGGGGTCACATATTATCGATATGTTTTGGAGCGAAGCAAAACCCAATGAAGAAAAAAAGGCTGTTATAGAATTTAAAGTTACTGAAGAAATGTCACCTAATGCATTTGTTAATGTCATGCTTATACAGCCTTATCACAATACTGGCAACGATTTGCCGCTACGTCTGTATGGTTATACTCCAATAATGGTTGAAAATCCAGCGACCCATTTAAATCCGGTACTTAAAGTACCAGAGAAAATAGGTTCCGAAGAATTACTGACATTAAAAGTTTCTGAAAAGCAAGGTAGGGATATGACTTACACAATAGCAATTGTGGATGAAGGCTTATTAAATATTACCCGCTTTAAAGCCCCTAATCCTTGGGACAATTTTTATGCCCGCGAAGCCCTGGGAATTAATACATGGGATATTTATAATTACATTTTCGGAGGAGTAGCAGGAAAAATTGAGTCAATGTTTGCGATAGGTGGCGACCAGGAAGTGCTGTCGGATAAAGGAAGTAAGACTAAAAACCGTTTCACACCGGTTGTTAAGTTTTTAGGGCCTTTTGAATTGAAAAAAGGTGCGGAAAATACTCATACATACAGATTGCCAAAATATTCAGGTGCTATAAGGACTATGGTGATTGCAGGCAACAAAGGGGCTTATGGAGTTACCGAGAAAACAACAGTGGTAAAAAATCCACTTATGGTGGTGGCAACGCTTCCGCGTGTACTTGGTCCCGGTGAAGATGTAATGCTCCCTGTTACAATTTTTGCAGATGACCCGGATATTAAAGATGTAGTTGTCAACATACAATCAAATGCCTATATTTCAATAGTTGGTGACAACAAACAATCTGTATCTTTTACAAAAAATGGAAACAAAGACATCTTTTTTAACCTAAAGACACGATTGGCCGTAGGGCAGGGACTGGTGAAAGTGACAGCAATATCAGGGAGGTTTAAAGCCGACTACGAAATAGACATTATAGTAAGGGCAGCCAATGACAAAGAATTAAGAGTTGTGGAAAGTACAATTGAGCCCGGTAAGAATTGGGGAAAAAATATTGAATGTTTTGGTATTAGCGGTACAAATAAGGCTGCGCTGGAGATATCAAGTTGTCCGCCGCTCGACCTGAAACGTCGCTTGTCATTTCTGATCCAATATCCGCATGGCTGTATAGAACAAACAACTTCTTCAGTTTTTCCTCAAATATACCTTGATGAATTAATGGAATTGAATGAAGAAGAAAGAAATAAAACTGAGGCAAATATCAAAGCCGGAATCGAAAGGTTAAAACTATTCCAGAATAGTTCCGGAGCTTTTACATATTGGCCGGGTGAAAGCTATATTAATGACTGGGGATGTTCCTATGCAGGACATTTCATTATCGAAGCAGAAAAAAAAGGTTTTGCCCTTCCTGAAGGAATGTTGAAGAACTGGATAAAATATCAAAAAAACCAGGCTACATCATGGCCTGCCGTCGATAAGTTTAATTCGTCGCTTTCTCAGGCTTATTGTCTTATGACGTTGGCAATGGCCGGCTCTCCTGAAATTGGGGCAATGAACAGGTTGAAAGAAACTCCGTCGCTTCCTGCGCAGACAAAATGGATGCTTGCATGGGCTTATGCATTAGCAGGACAAAAAGAATCAGCAAAATCATTGATCAGTAACCTGGATTATGATTTCAAACCGTATCGTGAGACAGGTATTACTTATGGTTCTGCAACACGAGATATTGCTCTCATCGTTCCTACACTTTGTTACCTGAAGGAATACGATAAAGCCTGGCCAATTGCAGAAAAAGTAGCAAAAATACTTTCTTCACAGGAATGGCTTAGTACCCAGGAAACTGCTTATGGTTTAATTGCACTGAGCCGTATAGTAAATACATCAGGCAAATATACCGATGGCATAGTCTGCCAGTTGTCCATAAATGGCAAAAATGAAAAAGCAGAGACCAGGCAAAGGCTTTTTACACGTGATATCCTGGCCGAGAATTTAACAGATAAAAACCTGTTTATTCAGAACAATGGGAAAAGTATTATATATATTCGTCTGGTGACAGAAGGAGTCCCTATGGCAGGGAACGAAGAAGAAATATCAGCAAATTTAAAACTTAGTGTTAAATACATTGACGGGAAGAAAAATGAACTTGATATTACAAAACTTAAACAGGGCACTGATTTTAAAGCAATTGTGTCGGTAGCAAATATTGCTTCGTATTTGGGCGACTATCAAAACCTGGCATTATCGCAGATTTTCCCTTCAGGTTGGGAAATTGTGAATACCCGGCTTGCCGATATGGAAAGCACGGCATCGAAACCTGATTACCAGGATATCCGCGATGATCGTGTTTACTCGTACTTTGGTTTGGGTTCAGGCCGAAGTATGTCGTTCGAAGTAATGCTCAATGCTTCCTATGCAGGTAAGTTTTATTTGCCGGCTGTCCATGCAGAAGCCATGTACGATAACAACATCAGGGCTCGCAAGAAAGGTACCTGGGTTGAGATTATTCATTAATTAATTGGTGAAAAGGCAGTCTTAAAAACGCTGAGAAAAAATTGTAACATGTTTCTCAGCGTTTTTATGTTTTAATTTTCTAAAATATTTTAAAATTTGAATTGGGTAAACACAATAAAATCTTATATAATAAAAAACAAGAGGCTTTCCATCGCTTTTATTTTTGTTATTATTCTTTTAAGTATTTATTGGAAGTCGCTGCCTGATAAATTGTTTAACGATCCTTATTCTACAGTTATTTTTGCAGGTAACGGTCAACTTTTAGGCGCAACAGTAACAATTGATGGGCAATGGCGGTTTCCTGATGTAACAGCAATTCCAGAAAAATATAAAAAAGCCTTATTAACATTCGAGGACAATAAATTCTTTTATCACCCTGGAATAAACCTATTTTCAATTTTGCGGGCCAGCTGGATGAATATCAAAGCAGGCAAAATTGTTGAAGGGGGCAGCACTCTTACAATGCAAGTGATAAGGTTGAGCCGCAAAGGAAAATCACGAAGTTTTCTTGAAAAAGCGATAGAAATTATTAAGGCAACACGACTTGAATTAAAATTTAACAAAAAGCAAATTTTAGATTTATATGCAACTCATGCTCCATTTGGCGGAAATACCATCGGTTTGCAGGCGGCTTCGTGGAGGTATTTTGGTAGAAGTGCTGAAAACCTGTCATGGGCTGAAGCTTCAACTCTGGCAGTATTGCCGAATGCGCTTTCACTTATCCATCCCGGGCGTAACAGATTGTCTTTGTTAAAAAAAAGAGACAGGTTGTTAAGAAAACTATTTAAAAAGGGATTTTTTAACAAGGAAACTCTTAATCTTGCCCTGGCAGAACCTTTGCCTGACAAACCTCTCGATATACCTCTACTTGCGCCGCACCTGTTACATCGAATTGCCAACGAACATCCTGACGGATCTATAATGAAAACAACAATTGATCCCCATCTGCAAATCCTGGTAAATTCAATTGTTGAAAGGTATTCAAACAACCTTAGGGCAAATTTTATTTATAATGCTGCAGTGATCGTTGCGAATATAGAAACCGGGAATATTCTGTGTTATGTCGGAAATACCAAGCCTATCGGGAACGAGGATCACAATAACGATGTTGATATTGTCACATCATATAGAAGTACAGGAAGTGTATTAAAACCATTTTTGTATGCCTCCATGCTTGATGCCGGTGAAATTCTTCCCTCTTCATTAATTCCCGATGTTCCGGTCATTATTTCCGGATACAGCCCAAAAAATTTCAGCAATTCATATGACGGGGCTGTTCATGCGCAACGTGCACTTGCACGTTCACTAAATATTCCGGCAGTTCTGCTTTTAAAACAATATGGTGTGAAAAGGTTCTACGACTTGCTTCAAAACGCCGGTATGAGTACGTTGACACGTTCTTGTGATGATTATGGACTTTCTCTTATTCTTGGCGGAGCTGAAGGAAGCTTGTGGGAAATATGCAATATGTACACTGGCCTTGCACGATCGCTAAAATACTACTCACAAAGGTCTGATCGTTATTCTGATGCAGATTTTCATTATCTGAAATTTGAAAATAATCAAAACCGCACTGAAAAGGAGAAATTAGACGTTAAAGGGATTATAGGTGCCGGTGCAATATGGCATACATTCAATGCAATGCTTGAAGTAAACAAACCTGAACAGGAAAGCGGCTGGGAATATTATTTATCGGCCTGGAAAGTTGCCTGGAAAACAGGTACCAGTTTTGGGTTTCGCGATGCCTGGGCTGTAGGATTAAACAGCCATTTTATTGTCGGGGTTTGGTTAGGCAATGCTAATGGTATGGGACGTCCCGGCTTGACAGGGGTTGATTGTGCCGCACCTTTAATGTTCGAGGTATTTCGTGAATTAAACACATTTGGATGGTTCCCGATGCCTTCAGATGACCTGGAAAAGGCTGTTGTTTGCAGGAAAAGCGGTTACCTTGCAACTGATAACTGCACTGAAATAGACACTATTCTTGTGCCTCCGGCAGGCCTGAAAAGTAATCCATGTATATTTCATAAAATAATTGACCTCGATAAAGGAGGTAAATTCCGGGTTTCGAGTTTATGTGAATCGGTTTACAATATGCAACAAAAAAAATGGTTTGTATTGCCTCCTGTTCAGGAAATTTATTACCGTAAAAAAGATCCTTCGTACATTCCTTTGCCACCTTACAAAAAAGGTTGCCAACCAGATACAAGGCATGTAATGGATTTTATTTATCCCAATGAAAATGCAGTTTTGTATCTTCCAATAAATATAAACAAAGTGAGAGAAAATTTAGTTTTCAGGTTAGCCCACCACAACACGGCAGCAATCGTTTACTGGCATCTCGATGGTTTATATGCCGGCCAGACACAAACCATCCATCAAATTGCCCTGATTCCGGGTCAGGGGAAACATGTTGTAACTGTAGTTGATGAAGATGGAAATATTTTGACAAGGAAATTTGAAATAATATCGAAATAGATATTCAGAAATGCAGGATCAAGACGAAAGACTTCTCAACATTATTTAATGCAAAAAGCCTCTGCACCTTGATTCCTGTTTCTTGATACTTGTTTCTAAATAATTCATTTCTTCTTTTTCTTCTTATCATCCGCAAAAAATGATTTTTTACCTTTAAATATTTCGGTAAATAATCCTTTATAATTTGAAGAAAAATAGGATTTTGGATTTTGGTTTGAATTCAATGTATAAATATCATTTGCCTGAATGAATGCATCAATTGTAATTGTTTTCATGTTATTTCCTTCAACAGTTAATTGAAATTGCGCTGCGCCCGAAGGAACAAAGTTGTCATTAAATGACGATGCATTTTTATAAGCCAGCGAATTCAAATAATCAGCAACTTTTGCAGAATCTGCTTTCTCGTTACCAATCATCCATTTTTTGTCTTGTAGTTCAACAACAAAACTGCTATCGTTTGGATACCTGAAAGTAATTTTTGATGCTGATGGTTTATCAAACTTTGCAAGCGTTTGTTTACGGAAAGAATTAAACTGCTGGTTAAACGAAAAAGTAAGAAACCCTTCAACAGCATATGCTTCTTCTTTATCGGCAAGGCGAATATAAGAAGTTCCTGTGCCGCCTCCGCCATACATTCCTCCATAAGGATTATTGCCTTTCTGATAGCTGAATTTACCAATCAATAAATCTAGCGCCAGCTTATCGCCCTGGTAAACTTTAACCCGGGTAGCCGAAGTGTCATTCAGTTGCAGTTCGGCCATTTTCGATTTTCCGCGAGCCGCTAAACGTTGTACTTTTATTTCAAGTAATATTCCCAACAGGTTTTGAACTGCATTTCCTTCAGGATCGGCAATCAATTTATCTTTCGCAACTTTCCATTCCTTGCCTTCTTTATAAAATTTAATTTCAAACCTTTTTTCAGAAATAGGATAAAGGAGCAACTTTGTAACTTTTGCTGTATCGATATCCACTATTTTTGGATTAAGGGTATTTTCAGTATATTTTTTCTGGTAAAGCTTTACAACGCCAAATACAATGATTAACGCGCCAAGAATATAAAGCAATATTTTATTATCAAATTTTTTAGACATAGTTTTCCTCCATTCTTTTAATTCTTTCATTACGTTTCATTTGAGCCCTGAAAAATCCATAGCCAATGACTAAGAAAATAGGTAACAGGAAATTCAGCCATTTTAATGTTGCTTTGGTCCCGTCTGTAAGGTCTTTGATCGGCCTCGATGTCACAGCTTTTGTTCGTAAGCCAATAAGTCCGGTATCATCAGATAGCCAGTCGATACTGTTTGCCATAAGGCTTACATTATCTGCGCCGAGTTGTTGTGATTGTTGCTGAGGGCCATTAATAATAAAATCAGCAGAAGAAATGATTACCATTTTCGATTCAGTATTACCTGAAATTTTACCTTCCAAAACTGCTGCCAAAACAATGTTTTTCTTCGGAAAATCAGTTTGTGTCCATTGCCTTTGAACATTAAAATAAACCGGGAGCATTTCAGCGCCTGATTTATCGGACGAGAAAGCAACCGGGGTAAATTTTTTGTCAGCGCCACCCGTGTATTCAATCGGGCTGGCAAATGGCATAACTACACCTTCGAGACCACCGGTAATTGGATGTTTTGCAAAATTTCTAATATTCGGGATGTACGGGAATTGAATGTTGCTGACCATTTTGAAACCAGCCTGCTGCTGAACAACCTGCACGGCCGAACAAGAAGCATCCACAACAACATTATCTGTAATAGTAATTCCTTTTCCCTTTAACCAGTTTTCGATGCCAGTATTTCTGACAGTACCATTTGCAGTTTGAAGGTTAGCATTGACATGGCTGATCGCAGCAAATAATTTCCCTCCGCGTGCCAAAAAATTATCCAGCTGGGCAAGATGACCAGCTGGAATTGTATCTTTTGGCCTGACAATTAAAATACATTTAAACCTGTCGGCTATAGGGTTTGTATCAGTCAATGTTAGTGTTTCGACATTGTATAACACAGACAATTCATTATAAACCTGAATAATTTCCTGAATCGGAGGTTCACCATGTCCCTGTAATAAACCGATAGTGGGCTTATCCTTAATTGAAAGTTTTTTTATAGCCTTCGAAAGCGTATATTCCAAAGCTGCTCCCGGTTGAACCAAAGGAATTACTTCTTTTCTTTCGCCCATAGAAATAACAGCCCCCATATAAGCCTTTTGCTGTTTCATCTGGTCTTTTTCGCGCACATCGATCATAATGGGTTGCACACCACTCTGCATGGCATCGCGTTCAATTTCATCCTTTTCACCCGGATTGATGAACTCATAAACCAGCATACCTTTAGAACGGTTGTGATATTCGATAAGCAATTCTTTAAAATCTTTTCTCCCCTGGGCTACACTGGGAGGCAAATCTTCAGAAAAATATGCCTTTACTGTTACAGGTTCCGGCAGGTTCTTTAAAAGGTCTTTGGTAGCCTGGTTCAGCGTGTACTGTTTGTCATCGCTGAAATCCAACCTTAAAAAGAAACTCTGCGAAATCAGGTTTGCAACCAATATTATGGCTACAACCAGAATTATAGATATATAGAGTTTGTTTTTCATGTTATTTCTATTGTTTTTTAATTATTCTACAGATTAATTTAATTTATGTTTGTATTGCGGCACTTGCTACTTGATTCTTGCTACTTGACTCTTGATTCTTGTTTCTAACCAGATACTTTTCTTTTCGAAAGGTTTGTTTCAGTAAGGAACAATCCTAAAAATATAATTGAAAAGAAATAGATCAAATCCTTCGAATCAACCACGCCTCGCTGGATGCTTTCGAAATGGTTTGAAAGGCTTAGCGTGCTAAATGTTTCACCCAGAAAACCTGATGAACTGTTTGCAAGCACATCGAAGATTAAATGAAAAAATAATC
>CAVSGB010000119.1:0-6739 GCA_963726845.1 uncultured Bacteroidota bacterium
ACGCAATTGTTTTTACTCTTTTGGTGGGATTGTCGGGGATTATCCTATCTTCAAAGGCTTGGTTTATGGCTGCCCTGAATTTATTGAAATATGAGTTTTGACTATTTATTGAAAGTTTGGTTTCACTTTTTGTTTTTGCTTCATGCTGAATAAAGTCTTTAAAGCCCTCAACAAAGTTTGTATCAATATCCTTAAATGTAGTTTGAGCCTCACAATATTTCTTTAAGTGTTTTAGTGTGCTGTCCCAGTTACCCCAGTTGCCGGTGCTGTCTTTTCTCTTTTCAATGAGTTTTTCAAAATATTCAATAAAATTGGTGTCCTGTTTAAATTCATTTGTGAAACCATATTTATTATTTTGTAATTCAGTTTGCCGTTTTGCCCTTACATTTTCAGCATAAGTTAAAGTTTGTTTATTGTTGTCCCTGTCAATTTGTGTTTTTGGCTTTGTAAGGTAGAGTTTTAAATATTCCTTTGACCTTTTACCGTCCCAACTAATATCTAAGAAAAGGCTTTTGTTGCCGTTTGCAAGTTCCTTTTCTCTAAGTTTAACCAATTGCTTTTTTTTAGTTGCCATATCTTGTATTTACTTATGAATAAAGGGGGACAAAAAACTGTCCCTTTGTGTCCCTCAAAATATAAATAAGGGACTTTTCAGGGACAAAAATAAGTAAAATATTAACATACTAAAAGAAAATGGACAAATATTTATTGAGTTAAAATATTGATTTTATTAACTATTGGAAGGCATAAGAATTTATTAGAAAAGTTACTTACTTTCCGATACAGAAATTCTTAAATATATTACCAAGTATTTCATCAGTGATAATTTCACCGGTGATGGAACCCAAATGATAAAGCATCTCCCGCAAATCCTGGGCAAGCAGGTTTCCCGGTATTTTGTTTTCTAATCCTTCAAGAACCCTGATACCTGCTGAATATGTGTGTTGCAATGCTTCCAAATGTCGTAGATTAGTAATAATTATATCATTATCATTCAATTTTTTATCTGTGATAACCGCAATTAAGAATTGATATATTTCATCCAGGTTTTCTTTCTTTTTTGCTGAAATTGGAATAATTCTATATTTAGTAATTTCATTTGCCGAATTTAAAAAATATGAATCTGCATTTTTTTCTGCTTTATCAATTTTATTAATCACTATTGCCAGTTTCTGTTCCTTGTCTAATTTTAGCAAGTTTATTTGCTGAACAACACTTTCTGGATTCTCAAATGGTTCAATAATTAATAGTACAATTGATGCCTTTTTTAAATTTTCGATTGTACGCTCTATACCAAGGTTTTCGAGAATATCTGTTGTATGCCTGATGCCCGCTGTATCAATAAATCGAAATGAGAAACCTTCAATGTTAATTATATCTTCAATTATATCCCGCGTTGTACCTGGAATTTCCGACACCAAAGCTTTTTCTTCATTTAATAATGCATTCAGCAATGTCGATTTTCCAACATTTGGCTTACCAACAATAGCTACGGGAACACCATTTTTTATGATATTTCCATATTGAAAAGAAACAATCAGTTTTTCAACTTCATTTTGAATTTTTAAAACATTATTATTTAAATTGATACGATTTGCGAACTCAACATCTTCTTCTGAAAAATCAAGCTCAAGTTCAACCAAAGAAGCAAATGATAATAATTGTTCCCTTAGCTTTGCAATTTCTCTGGAAAAACCTCCTCTCATCTGATTTATTGAAGCATCATGCCCGGCTTTGGAAGTAGATTGAATAAGATCAGCAACTGCTTCTGCCTGCGATAGATCAAGTTTACCATTCAAAAAGGCACGCAACGTAAATTCACCTGGTTTTGCCAGTTGTGCACCTTCTTTTATTAAAAGCTCCATAATTTTTTGCTGTATATAAGTTGAGCCATGACAATTTATTTCAATCAAATCTTCACCGGTATATGAATGTGGGGCTTTGAATACTGAAATTAACACTTCATCAATAAGAATCTTATTTTCAATAATTTTACACAGATGAATTGAATAGGGATTAAAACCTTTTATATTTATATTTGATGCTAAATTACCGCATATTCTGTAAGTTTCAGGGCCACTTATTCTAATCAAACTTATAGCTCCCTGACCTGGAGGTGAAGCAATGGCGCAAATGGTTGATTCTTCCATTTTTGTATCATTATTATATTGAAACAATGTTAATTAAATTGAACAAATCTATCTTTGACAAAGTTAGTTTTATTAAAAAATACGGTGATGGGCGGATTCGGCTGATATACCTTTAAGGTATTTAAAACCTCAATGGTTTTACTGAATCAATTAACCATTTTAACCTGTAACCAAAAATACGAATAATAGCAGTATTATATTTTAGATAATTACTGGAAAAATTGATTAATCTTGTCGAAAATTTATTTGTAATTTTATTATAAGCTTTCTGAAACAAGTTGGTTTCAATAAAAAATACCAAAATTGTTCATTTTCTAATATTTTTTAAATGTTTAATTATCAATTAAATAATTGTTTTTTTAAGTTTCTGTATAAAATTATCATTTTTAAACCAGCCTTAAATTTCTTAATGCTGCTAATTGACTTATTTGTATTTTCTAATTTCAAATTTGTCAATGCAAATGAAAATGAATTGAGATTTAGCTACTTAACAACTGTAAACGGATTGTCCAATAATTATATAAATTCAATTAAACAGGATAAACAAGGTTATATATGGATTGCAACTGCCGAAGGATTAAATCGGTATGACGGTTATGAAAACAAAATATTTAAAAAGATTTTAAATGATTCATCAAGTCTTGCAGACAACATGGTTTTTTCCTTGTTTATCGATCATATGGGCAACTTATGGGTTGGAACTCAAAGTGGGCTATGCCTGTATAATAATGACAAAGAGAATTTCAAAACTTATATTTTAGATTACGAGGGATATAGGTTAAATACTGCAAATAGGGTCACAAGTATTACCGAAGATTCTAAAAAGGACAGCTTTTTATTTCAACTGAAGCCGGGTATATATACAATTACGATAGAAAAAAAGATATCTTCATAAAAGACAATCACTATTTTAAAAATATTAAAGATTTTATTATTGATAAAGAAGACAATTACTGGATGGGAGGCGTAGAAAGCATGTATTTCTATGATAGAAGGGCCAGACAGCAATTTCATTTGATTCAATTTCAAGAGGAAATAAAAGCTATCGGATTAAAATAGTTAATTCAGTTTTAGAGGATGGAGATACAATTTGGATTGGCACCAATGAAGGAAAAGTATTTCAGATTCGGAAACTAAATAAAACCCTTTGTCTTATTAATTTTCCATTTAAAAACACCTATTATATTAACGATATTGTAAAAATTAAAAACAGCAAGATATATTTAGCAACCAATGATGGAATTTATATTTACGATAAGCTGAAAAATAAATATTCATCTTATGTTTATCATCAAAACAATCCCTCTGGTTTGAATAGCTTGGGTATTACCAATATTTTTGAAGATATGCAAGATAATATCTGGGCTGGTTCTATTCAGGGAGGAGTCAATATAGCAGCATCTGGTAAATCTTTTATTAACTACAATAATTTCAGCAATGGAATAAATCTAGATATAATTAATATTAATGCGGTAGAAGAAGATAGTAAAGGAAATTTATGGATAGGTTCGTTCGACAACGGGATAAATTTAATAAATGCAAAAACCGGTCAGAAGAAAATATTTATTAATGATAAAAATAAATCCAATTCTTTAGGCTATGGTACTGTATTTAAAATATTTGAAGATATTAAAAAAAATATTTGGATTGGCACTTATTTGGGATTTCTTCAAAAATATGACCCTCTGTCAAACAGTTTTATATCATTTCCATATTTTCCGGAAAAAGGAGATTCAAGTGAAGGAAGGGACATACGGTCAATAATAGAAGACTGGCAGGGAAATTTATGGTTGGCAGCGTCAGGTTTTGGAATGAGCAGGTTTAATCCTGTTACCAAAAAGTTTAAACATTTTCACTGCGATGTAAAAAATCTTAATACATCACTTGCAGATAATTATACATTTCAGCTTTTGTTTGATAATGAAAAGAACATTTGGGTTGCAACACCTTCCGGCTTATCGAAATTTAATCCATTTACAGAAACTTTTACCAACTATTATCACAATCTGAATGATTCTAACAGCTTGTGCCATAATTTTGTAAATACACTTTTTGAGGATTCCAGGAAAAACCTTTGGATTGGAACTACGTTTGGTTTGGATATTCTGGAAAAATCGACAGGAAGGTTTGTTCATTTTTTTGAAAAAGATGGATTGCCAAGCAACCTGATCAAATGTATTCTTGAATACAAACCCGGTGAACTCTGGATTAGTACAGGAAACGGGATTTCGAGAATGCGTTACGAGAAAAAAAGCAATGGAAAAGTGTTTGCAAAATTTAGAAATTACAATCAATCAGATAACTTACAGGATAATATTTTTTGGGAACGGTCGGGTTGTAAAACAAGCAATGGAAACCTGTTATTTGGGTGCGAAAAAGGTATCATACTTTTTGATCCAGACAAAATAATAGACAATACTGAAATTCCAAAGGTTTATATTACTGGTATAAAACTTTTTAATAAACCTGTATTGATTGGAGAATATGATTCATTGCTAAAACATAATATCAACCAGACAAATGAAATAAAACTTAAATACAATCAAAATTTCATTACATTTAATTATGTTGCCATCAATTATATATCCAAAGAGAATAACCATTTTGCCTACAAAATGGAAGGATTTGATCCGGATTGGAATTATGTTGTAAATAAAAGAGAGGCTATATATACCAACCTGGATCCCGGCACATATACTTTTAAAGTTAAGGCATCCAACAATGATAGGTACTGGAATGAAAAAGGGGCTTCGATTAAGCTGATTATTTTGCCACCATTTTGGTCAAATTGGTGGTTTCGTTTGTTGCTGATTGTAATTATTCTAAGCATCGGATCGTCTTATTACTTTTTCAGGATTAATATTTTAAACAAACAAAATTTGGTCCTTGAAAAAAAAGTTGAAGAAAGGACACATGATTTATCCAGCGCAAATTCTGAATTGATGGAGAAGAACAACTGGATAATTTCTCAAAACGAAGAAATTAAAAGTAAAAATGAGGAAATAATTGTCAAAAGCCATGAAATTAACTTGCAAAAAGGACTTCTTGAAGAACAAAAAAATAAAATAGAAAAGGCGTTTGATGAATTATCAAAATATCGGAATAAACTCGAAGAAATTGTTGAAAATCGTACCCGCGAATTAATAATTGCCAAGGACAAAGCAGAAGAATCTGATCGGCTAAAATCATCTTTTCTTGCAAATTTATCTCATGAAATCAGAACGCCATTAAATGCAATAATTGGTTTTAGCAGCGTTATTATCGAGCCTTATATTACAGAAGACGATCGTCAAAAATATAATTCAATTATTCAAAGCAGCAGTAATACGCTGCTTAGCCTTATCAATGATATTATTGATTTCTCGAAAATAGAGGCTGGACATTTGGACATCATTTTAAGAGAAGTATCACTTTCAAAAATATTTTCTGATATTCAGGAAATATTTGCTCTTGAAATTAAAAATCAGTACGTCGGTATAGCCAAAAATGTTGAATTTAAAGTAAATATTGACGAAAAAATTCAATCGATTAATTTTGTGACTGACGAGACACGATTAAAACAGATATTGACTAATCTTATTAACAATTCAATAAAATTTACAGATCAAGGATGTATTGAAGTCGGTTGCAAATTAATCGGAGAAAAAACATTGGAGTTCTTTGTAAAAGATACCGGCATTGGAATTCCAAATGAATACAAGGAAATTATTTTTCAACGTTTCCGAAAAATCGAAAATGATAATATTCATTTGTATAGAGGTGCTGGTTTAGGCCTTTCAATTTCTCAACATTTAGTCCGTTTATTAGGAGGTGATATCAGGGTCGAATCAAATTATGGTTCTGGATCTGTTTTTTATTTTTCTATTCCGTTCAATCAGAAAGCGGAGAGAAAAGAGACAATTCGAACAATTACATCTTCAATTCCAAATTTATTTAACTATTTAATTTTGGTGGCCGAAGATGATTATGCAAGTTACTTGTATTTAGAAAAGCTGTTACAAAAAACAAATGCCAGGGTATTACATGCCAGTAATGGCAAAGAAGTTATTATTATATATGAGAGTAACAAAGACATCCGATTAATTTTAATGGACATAAAAATGCCTGATATGAACGGAATTGAAGCGCTATTTGAACTAAAACGAAAAAATATTCAAATACCGGTAATTGCGCAAACTGCTTATGCATTCTATGATGACATTAAAAAGATTAATGAAGCAGGGTTTACGGATTACTTGTTAAAACCGGTAATCTCAAATGATTTATTTAAAATGTTATATAAACACCTCAAAGTCGTGAGTTAAAAAGCAAATAAGATAAATAGAGAAATTATGAGTGTTTTAGTTAATAAAGAGTCCAGATTAATTGTACAAGGTTTTACAGGCAAAGAAGGGACATTTCATTCAAATCAGATTATTGAATATGGAACAAACCTGGTTGGTGGCGTTACACCAGGCAAAGGTGGCGAAAAACATCTTGAAAGGCCTGTTTTTAATAGTGTTTACGAAGCACGAAAATCAACCGGTGCAAATGTGTCGATAATATTTGTTCCACCTGCTTATGCTGCTGATGCAATAATGCCTTTTTTT
>CAVSGB010000120.1:0-23421 GCA_963726845.1 uncultured Bacteroidota bacterium
AAATCAATAAATAATATTGGCTACTAAAAAAGGACACGAAAATAAGGCCCATAGCTCCGATCAGCAAACATATCGAATGCATCAGCTTTGGCCCTAAGAATTTTGTGACCCATATCAATACAAATGAAAATGCAAAGCAAACTGCATTATAAACTGCAAAACAAAATCCAGCCCAGGAACCTGCAGCTTCCATTTCTACTGATCCTGGTACAGCTTTTAAAAATGCCTTTTGATATTGCAGGCAGAAAATATACCCACAAACAGAACATACCAATCCAGGTAAAAAATTAAGCCAATCCAAGCTCCCACATACGTCTGGGTAATTTCAGGAATAATGCAAATATATCTTTAAGGCCAAGTGACCAGTCAAATTTTTTAACTTTGGCTTCCTTAAATTCATCGATTTCGGGCGGATATTCTTTTGTTGTAAAAACAGTCCACAATACAGCACCCATAAAAGCAACAGCACCAATATAAAATGAAAGTGTTACCGAAAAAGGTATATGGCCTTTTCCTGCACCTTCGGCAGTAACGCCAAACCAGTTGGTCATCATCCATGGCATGGCTGAAGCAATTGTTCCTCCTAATCCTATAAACAAAGATTGAATTGCAAAACCTTTAGAATTTTGTTCTTTAGGAAGATTATCTGCAACTAAGGCACGAAAAGGCTGCATACTTGCATTAATTGTTCCATCCAACACCCATAGCAATCCGGCAGCTATCCAAATTGAAGGAGAATTGGGCATAAGTATCAAAGCCAAAGATGCCAAAATAGCGCCTCCCAAAATATAAGGGCGCCTGCGGCCCAACCTTGTCCATGTACGATCGCTTGCCTGTCCGATAATTGGTTGGATAAGGACTCCCGTCACAGGAGCTGCAAGCCACAAAATTGCTATATTAGAAGCATTGGCGCCCAAGTATGTATAAATAGCGCTCATATTTGCCATTTGCAAGCCCCATCCGAATTGAATACCCAGGAATCCAAAGCTCATGTTCCAGATCTGTAAAAAACTTAATTTTGGTAATGATTTCACAACAATTGATTTAGTTAATAATTAATAGTATCCAATAAATTGAAAACTTACATTCGTTGAGAATGAAAAATAATTCAAGATAATAAATAATGAATGATGCCTTTAAAGGATCATCAAGGCCAATAATGAAGATGAAAGTCTTTTTAAGATAACCTGAAAAACTATTGTAAAAGTAAACTTCAAATTAAATATTTACAATGTTTTTATAAATAAAATATATACAAATATCAGATTATCAATATTCAAACGATTGCGTTAATTAATTTCGTTTTGTTGAATCGCGTTTAACAAGTGTAGGAAATATAACTTTAGTTTGAAAGTTTTCAGAGTTATTTTCTTTTTCAATTTTATCGAACAAAAAACTAACTGCTTCAGTACCTATTTCATAACCTTTTTGTTCAATTGTAGTAAGCGAAGGTACAGCAATTAAGGCATTAGGTCCGTCACCAAATCCAACAACTGCAACGTCTTTGGGGACTTGTTTCCCAAGTTTGTTTAGAATCTGCATTACTGCTATTGCAGTTGAGTCATTGACTGCAAAAAGTCCGTCAACTTCAGGATGTATATTAAAAAAAGGAATAGTTTTTTCCAATGCCAATTCCCGGGAATCACAATGCAAAACAAAATGTGGATCGTATGGAATATTATATTGCCTTAAAGCTCTTTGATAACCAGCAAGCCGGCCTTGAGCAATAAGAAGGTTTTGCGGGGCGGCAAAGTGAACTATTTTTTTGCACCCAATCCTTATAAGGTGTTCGACTGCTAAAAACGCGCCAACTTCATCATCTATAATTACGCGATCTGTGATGATATCAGGGCAAATTCTGTCGAAAAAAACAATTGGAATTCCCTGATCAATAAAATTTCTGAAATGGTCAAAATTGAAAGTAGTTTTTGAAATTGAAACAAGTACACCATCTACCCGATTTGAAAGCAAAGCCTGCGCATTCATTACTTCGCGTTCGAATGTCTCATTACTTTGGCAAACCATAACATTATAACCACGATCGTAAGCAATATCTTCTATTCCGCTAATAACCGATGAGAAAAAATGATGAACAATTTCTGGAATTATTACCCCTATTGTATTCGATTTATTTTTTCTTAACCCAAGCGCCATTAAATTTGGTTCATACTTGAGTTGACGTGCTTTTTCCTGAACCAATCTTTTGGTTTCTGAACCTATGTCCGGATGATTTTTTAATGCGCGTGAAACGGTTGAAACTGATAATTCCAGCTCTTTTGCAATATCTTTTATTGTAACCTGATGTTGTTTCATTGCAATTTTGTTTTCGATAAAAATACAAAATTATTATTGCAAATCAAGTATTAGCAAGGAATTTCGAAAAAAATCATCAATTCTTTATTTTTTTCTTATTTTATGTTGTACAACATAAAATAATTCATCAAACGTTAGTGTAAACGATTGCGAAACCGTTTGCAAAAAAAACATTTCAAAACATAATCCATTCATACTTTAAGCCTGCATTTAAGGCACAATAATATAGTAAATTTGCAATAGCCGATAACGAATTTTAATTTCAACCTGAGAAACTTTTAATTGAAATTAGTTATTTGTAATTAAAATATGAGGAACATTGCATAAGATGACCTTCAAATACTAAAAAACCCGATAAGGCATGCTTTGGCATGCCTTCTTTGCAAAAGTCTGTTAAAATAAATATTGTAAATCTCATGAAGAACTATATTTTCTCATTATCAATTTGTTTTAGTTTTTTAGTACAGATTAATTCCCAGATTATTACGGTTAATCCGGCTTTACCTACTGACTTAGATTCAGTAGTTGTTACTTTTGATGCCACTCAGGGCAATGCAGCATTAAAAGGATATACAGGTGATGTTTACGCCCATACCGGTGTAAAAGTTGAAGGTAGCGATTCATGGGCTTATGTAATCGGAACCTGGGGCAATAATAGCACACAACCAAAACTTTCACGGACTGGTGTAAATACTTATAAACTTGCTATTAAACCGGACATTCGTACATTTTACAATGTTCCAGCTGTCCAAAATATTACCCAGTCTGTGTTTTGTTTTTCGAAGCAGTGACGGTACCAAACAAACAAGTCCTGATATTTTTTATAATGTTTATTCATCCGGGTTGAATGTTAGCTTTATTAATCCTTCTATGAAATTTTCGCTTTTTAATAATAACCAAAAAATACCTATTCTCGTTAGTGCATCGGCAAATGATTCTATTTGCCTCTTTCTCGATAATGTTAAAATTAGAAGTATAGCCGGAGATTCACTAATTGATACAATAATTGCTACTGGCATAAATGTACATACCTTGATTTCTCTTGCTTATAAGGGCACTGGATCAGTTGTTGGCGATACAATAAGTTACCTGGTACATGGAATTACTAATATTGCGTCCCTTCCTGCCGGCGTACGTGATGGCATAAATTATGTTAATGACAGTACAGTAACATTTGTATTATTTGCACCTTATAAAAATTACGTTTATTTAATTGGCGATTTTAATAACTGGATGCCCGGCAATAGCAATCTTATGAATGAGGATACCGGTGCTTTCCCGAACACCACACAATATTCAGCAATTATTGATAACATTGGTACAAAGGGATCTGCGACTACCTACAAGGATAGCGCTCGTTTCTGGATCACTGTTACCGGACTTGCTCCGGGCAAGGAATATATTTTCCAATATTTGATAGATGGAAACATCCGTATAGCCGACCCATATGTAGAAAAAATATCAGACCCGGGCAACGACAACGCTATTCCTTCAGGAATATATCCAAATCTTATAACTTATCCTACCGGCAAAACCACTGGAATTGCCGGCGTGATCCAAACTGCCCAGGTTCCTTATAACTGGATGGTAAAATCGTTTACCCCGCCGGATAAAAATAAATTGGTAATATACGAACTGTTAATCCGCGACTTTACTGCCAACAAAGATATTAAAACAGTGACCGATAGTATAAATTACCTTAAAACATTGGGAATAAACGCAATTGAACTGATGCCATTTTCAGAGTTTGACGGGAATGACAGTTGGGGATACAACCCATGCTTTTACTTTGCACCCGATAAAGCATATGGAACAAGGGATGATTATAAGAATTTCATTGATGTTTGCCATCAAAATGGCATTGCTGTGATACAGGATATGGTACTTGATTTTTCAACCGGGAATTCACCATTGGTACAAATGTATTTTGCAAACGGAAACCCTTCAATTCAGAATCCCTGGTATAATGTTGTCCCGCCTGTAGGTTCTTATACCGCTGTAGATAATTTTGGATACGACTTTAACCATGATAGCCCATATACAAGAAAATTGGTTGACAGTATTACTTCTTTCTGGATGACCAATTACAAAATAGATGGTTTCAGGTTCGACATGGCAAAAGGATGAACCAATACTGCCGGTAGTGGCGATAATTCTTATGATGCACCACGTATTACTAACTTGGAACTAACAGCCAACCACATGTGGAAAGTAAATCCTAAAGCCTATGCTATACTGGAACTCTTTACAGGCAATTCTGAAGAAAATTTATTGTCTAATTATGGGTTGATGATTTGGGGAAACATGAATAATAATTATTGCCAGGCTGCAATGAGCTTTAATGATGCAGGTGGTTCATGGTGCCTTTCAGGAATATATTATAAAAGTCTTGGATGGAATAACCCTGGTTTGATTGGATACATGGAAAGCCATGATGAAGAAAGGGTTGCTTATAAATGTGAAACCTGGGGCGACTCGTTAGGTGCATATAAAATAAAATCAATACCTATAATGTGTCAACGGGTTGAAATGAATAATTTGTTTTTTCTTACCATTCCCGGCCCAAAAATGATCTGGCAATTTGGTGAACTGGGTTACGATTCAAGTATAAATTCAAATGGTGGCCGGACAAACGACAAAGTTGTACTTTGGAATTATTATAGTGATATCAGGCGCAAAAATATATATAACATGGTACGAACGCTTAATACTTTAAAACAAACAGAACCAGTTTTCAATTCAGTTTCTAATTTTAGTGCAAGCCTCACCGGTGCAGTTAAAACCATCACGCTCGATAGTGCAGATGACAGAGTAGTTATTATTGGGAATTTTGATGTTAAAAACCAATCCCGAACAATTAGTTTTCCCGTAAATGGGAAATGGTACGAATTTTTTAGCAACGATAGTATAATTATTTCGGGGGATACATTATCCATTAACTTGAATCCCGGTGAGTACAGAATGTATTCAACCAGGAAGTTACAAAATAATTATTTAGTTACCCCGGTAATAAAAATCAGTATCCGGAATAAATTACAGGTTGCAGCCTTTCCAAATCCATTCGATAAATCATTGCTGGTAAATATTGATAATGAAACCGGTTTACTGGCCCTGTATGATGTTACAGGCCATTTGATTTTGCAAAGTACAATCAATGGCAGTAAATTATTAAATACTGAGAATATCAAAGCCGGGATTTATTTTTTAGACGTGCGGTATAGCAATGGTGATATTAAGGTAACCAAAGTAATGAAATTATAGATATTCAATAAGATTGGTAGTTAGGTTAATTAGTTATTTAAGTATTTTGAAGAAAAACCGTCTCAATAAAATGAGATGGTTTTTTTATTATTATTGCTGCTGAGCGAATTAACATCAATTCGGGATAAAAGAAATCTTTCATTGTTTTTTTTCCTTTGTTCTTCATAATTCTGAACATTACGACTTAAATTGCGTTCTTATTATTTCATTGCAATTAATAAAATCTTAAAATTTAAAACTTATGTTTTTTCGTTTTATAATTGTTATTGCTATCTGGGCTTTAATTGATTTATATGTATATCAGGCTATAAAAACAGTTTCAACCGGATTAGGAAATCCATGGTTTTATATCATACGCTGGGGTTATTGGATAATCGATATTTTTATTGCAGCAGCTATTCTATATTTGATAAATTCAAGAAGAATGCCCACTATTGCAACCAAAGGCGCTTCTTACCTTTTTGGGATTATGATAATTTCATTAGTCCCAAAATTATTAATTTTGCCATTTCTGCTTTTTGAAGATATATACAGGGTTTTCAATGCAATCATCCACTGGGTTATAAATGTTCTGGGTGTTCAACATACGGCGGATAAACCTTTTATGGTTGAACGCAGAAAGTTAATAAGCCGGATTGCACTAGTTGTTGGCGCTGTTCCATTTTTAGGCCTGCTGCAGGGAATGGTTAAAGGAAAATATAAATACCAGGTGCATAGGGTAACAATTGCATTTAAAAACCTGCCTGAAGCGTTCAATAATTTCACAATTACACAGGTTTCCGATATTCATTCCGGTAGTTTGGACGATGCCCGTGAAGTGCTGCGGGGTGTTGAACTAGCCAATGCACAAAATAGCGACATATTCTTCTTCACCGGAGATTTGGTAAATAGTATTGCTGATGAAATGCTACCCTGGATGGAAACTTTTGCAAAATTTCACGCGCCATACGGAAAATTCTCAATTTTAGGAAATCACGATTATGGCGATTATGTTCATTGGGAAAGCAAAGAAGCTAAAATTAAAAACCTTGACAGGTTAAAGGAAATTCACAAAGAAATTGGTTTTAAGCTCTTATTGAACGAAAATGCAATAATTGAAAAAGATTGTCAGAAAATCTCATTAATTGGTGTTGAAAATTGGGGTAAGCGCGGTTTCACAAAATATGGTAAATTAAATAAAGCCTTAAATGGTGTTGATAACAAAGATTTTAAAATACTGCTTTCGCACGATCCTTCGCATTGGGATGCGGAAATCATCAACAATGAAAAACATATACAACTCACTTTATCAGGACACACACATGGCATGCAGTTTGGGGTAGAAGTACCTGGCTTTAAATGGAGCCCTGTTCAGTACTTGTATCCGGAATGGGCCGGACTGTATGAAAAACAAGGCAAATATATATATGTTAACCGTGGATTTGGGTTTATCGGATATCCAGGTCGTGTAGGTATTTATCCAGAAATTACTGTGATTAAGTTAGTGAAAGCATAATATCTCTTTTTGATTTTTATAGTTGCTTAAAAGAATAATTCATCGATTGTATTATTTTTATCTTCATCCAAATGACTGAAATACGAAATGTCCGATCATTCAATTATCCTGATTTCTTCCTGTTCAACTTTTCCATCAATAATCCGGAATGACTTTACAACAGGTATTTTTTCAACTAATGAAATAATTACATAACTTATTTCCGGGTCGTATGCCAGGCGAACGTCTTCAATAGATGGTCGTGCCTGAGAGAAAGGATGGCTGTGATAATTGGCCAATATTTCAAGTCCTTTACTACGGGCGTCTTTAACAGTTTTAAATTGCTCGACAGGATCAAAAGAAAAATGTTCATGGCTGTGATCGATGTTTGTTAGGTTGTAAGCGTATGTAACATTTTTCTTATTGCCCGCAAGATAACCGCAAGCTTCATTCGGAAAATCCTTCTGCGAATGAGCAATTATCTGGTTGATGATATTTTTCGAAATAGTAAGCATCTCTTCAACTAAATATTAATAAATATTCTTTAATCTTTGTTCTTTAATCTAAACTTTAATATCACAAACCGGCAAATCATACGTTTGCAAACCAGTAATACTTGGATTATCGCCACAAATGGGACAATTTTTATTATGTTTAAAAATTACAGTTCGAAATTCCATATCGAGTGCGTTGAAATACAATAAACGATCGGTTAGTAATTTTCCTTTCTCTATAAAAAATTTCAATGCTTCAGTTGCCTGAATTGTTCCCAGCATTCCAGCTATTGAACCTAATACACCGGCTTGCGAACAAGTCGGAACAGCATTAGGCGGTGGCGGGGCATTGAAAACACAACGATAACAGGCATGACCGGGCAAATAAGTAAATGTTTGCCCTTCAAATCTTAATATTCCACCATGCGAAAATGGTTTTCGGGTTAGCACACATGCATCATTAACAAGAAATTTGGTAGCAAAATTGTCTGTCCCATCAATAACAAAATCATATTCTTTAATAATATCGAAAATATTGTCGGTGGTAAGCAATTCAGCATAAGTGTTGACTTTGACATCTGGATTGAGCTGTGCAATTTTTTCTTTGGCCGATAGTACCTTGGCTTTGTTGACATCTTTTGTAAAATGTATTACTTGTCGCTGTAGGTTGGTTAAATCAACCACATCGCCATCAATTATCCCAATTGTCCCAACTCCTGCTGCTGCAAGATAAAGTGCAACCGGCGAACCCAATCCACCTGCACCAACAATTAAAACTTTACCTTCCAGAATCTTTTGCTGACCCTCAACTCCAACATCCTGCAGGATAATATGCCTGCTGTATCGTTCAATTTGTTGTTCGGTAAATTCCATTTTCTATAAGTTTAATAGATTTGCCAATTTCTTTTCTTTTAGGCAGTTTTGAATTTAAAAAGTCAAACACAGAGAAACATTTTTTCATTTTATTAAAATTGAAAAGTAATTATAGCCTGCATCTTTATTAAAGATTCACAAAATAGAGAAAACACAGAGTTCACAGAGTAAAAAATCGCGTGCGATTTTTTTTAATTCTCAGTGGCCTCTGTGCCTTCTCAATTAAGAGAAAATATTTTAAGGTACGTAAAGATCACGTTGAAATAGTTTAAATTAACCAACAAAAAAAATCTCTGTGCTAAAAATTTCTATTAATCCAAAACAGCATCTTAAATGTCCAAAAAATCTTAAAAAATAATACTTTAAGTGCTTTGATAATTAACCATAAATGATAGAAATAGTTTAAAATTGCTTGTATTGTAATTTCATGAGAACATCAGTTAACGTGTCTATTTCTTCTTTGGTATTGTAAAAAGAAAAGGATGGACGCACTGTGCTTTCAACGCCAAACCTTCTCAACGATGGCTGTGTACAATGGTGACCAGCCCTAACAGCAATTCCTTCCTGATCGAGATATTTTCCTACCTGTTCAGTTGGAATATTTGGCAACACAAAAGATAAAACACCGACTTTTTCTTTTGCAGTGCCAATTAGCCGCAAGCCAGGAATGGTCAATAATTTTTGTGTGCCGTATTGTGTAAGCCCGTGTTCGTAAGTTGCAATATTATGAAGTCCAATTTTCGAAACATAATCTAATGCAACTCCTAAGCCAATTGCATCACCAACATTTGGCGTACCAGCTTCGAATTTATTTGGAAGCCCGTTAAATTTTGTCTCTTCAAGTCGAACATCCTGTATCATATTTCCACCACCTTGCCAGGGTGGCATATTTTCGAGTAATTGTTTTTTCCCATAAACAACACCAATACCATTAGGTGAAAATATTTTATGCCCCGAAAAAACAAAGAAATCAGTGTCCAATTCCTGCACATTTACCGGAATGTGAGCAACAGATTGTGCCCCGTCAACCAATACTTTAATATCATATCTTTTGGCCAATTTTATCATTTCGGCAACTGGCAGGATAGTACCCAGCCCATTTGAAGCCTGAGTTATAGCCAGCAATTTGACCCGCGGATTAAGAAGGCGTACATACTCATCCATAAGTATTTCTCCATTGTCATTCACCGGAATGGCTTTGAGCGATGCGCCTTTTTCTTTTGCGAGCATTTGCCAGGGAATAATATTTGCATGGTGTTCAAGCAAAGAAATAAGAATCTCATCACCTGGAAATATATTTTGTCTTCCCCAGGTTTGTGCCACCAGGTTAATACCTTCAGTTGTGCCACGAACAAAAATTATTTCTTCGGTAGAACCTGCATTAATAAAATTACGTACTTTTTCTCTTGCCCCTTCATAACCATCAGTGCTTCGGGCTGCAAGTGCATGTGCACTCCTGTGTATATTTGAATTGTCTTTGCTATAAAACTGATACAATGTGTCTATGACAATTTTCGGTTTTTGCGTAGTTGCAGCATTGTCAAACCAAATTAATGGTTTGCCATGAACACTCTGGTGTAAGATCGGAAAATCCTTCCGAATGGTTTGTACATCAAAAAATTCTGTTTTGGTTATAGAACTTTTTGGCTCGTTTATAAAATAATATCCATTTGGCGAACCTGGATTTTCAAGTTCCTGGTTAAAGCCTTGTGAACGGGCATATAAAAAAGTGAAATCAGGATGGTTGCCTGCTAAATCCTGACTCAGTAATTTACTTGAAAGGCTATTGTCTTTGGGTTCAGGTAAGCCTCCTGAAACTGATTGGACTTTTTTTACAAAGTGGGTTAAATCGGTTTGATGCTCCTCGTTTCCTGCAAAAGTCTGTTGACTTATAAGATTATCTGCATGGTTTGACAGCGGTTCCTGATTACCCGGTTTGGGTTCTGATAAAAAGTAATATCCGGAATTTGCAACTTGTTTTGCCAATTCATTTTTATCAGTTGAATATGGAATTTTATCAAAACCGATTATCCCATTAAGAAATTTAAATTCATTTTTATTAATCCCGGGTAGGGAAGAAAGAGCACCATCGTTTAAATTGCTTTTTTCGGTTGCAATATTTCCTGCTTTATCTGGATAATTTATAGCAGTTTGACCAAAATTATCGGGCGAATGAATGGCTTCAGCCTGGCTGCGTGGAATTTCAGATGAACCAGGAATTTCATTGTATATGCGGCTCGCCAGTTGGGCTATAACCGATGGTTCAAGAAAATCTGATTCGGGATTGGGTATTTGTTTTTTTTTGTCTTCCTGCATATTCTTATTATTTCTGCTTTAACGATTTGTGCTGATAGTCGTGGTAATATCCCACTTCCACATTCTCTAATACTGCCAGGGCATCTTCTGTTAATACAGCTAATGAAAAGTATTGGGTTAATAGGTAAGATGCAACACCAAGTTTGTCCAAACCCATTAATCTTGCCGACAAACTAGGAGAAATTTCACCCGGGATTCCAGCCTGATGAAGCCCTACAACACCCTGTTCTTCTTCGCCAACACGGACTAATAGAATATTTGTTGTGCCTAATCCACGATTTGACAAGTGGCCAGTAACTTCCAACTTGTCACTTGGAATAATAGGAACTCCGCGCCAGGTAAGTACAGGAGCACCATAAATGTTAATGGTTACTGGTGGAACACCCCGCCAGGTGCACTCACGTTCGAAAGCAGCAATTGCTTTTGGATGGGCAAGAAAAAATGCCGGTTTTTTCCATACCAATGTCAATAATTCGTCTAAATCATCGGGTGTAGGTGCACCATAACGTGTACTGATGCGTTGGCTTGGATCGACATTGTGCAATAGGCCAAAATCTTTGTTATTTATAAGTTCCCATTCCTGCTTTTCTTTCATTCCTTCAATAGTAAGGCGCAATTGTTGTTCAAGCTGATTGTGAGGATCGTTGTATAAATCGGAAACCCTCGTATGTACGCGTACAATCGTTTGAACTGCATTCAGAGAATATTCGCGGGGTTTCAATTCATAATCAACATACGTTTCAGGGATGAGATGATCTTCTTCAAGACCAGAAACAAGGTCGATATGCCTTTCCCCATGTTTGTTTACTGATGAACGAAGACGAATATAATCTTCTATTGCTTTTTCGAAATTCTTTTTTGAATCTGGTATTTCATTTAAAATAGAGTCAAAATCTTTTCCTGACAGGGTAAGGAAAACGCCTTGTGTAATGGTACGGATTGTAACATTTGATGGTCTGTCGGTAATAAATTCGTCTTCACCAAAATATTCACCTTCCGAAAGCAGGGTGATTCGAAGTTCTTCACCATGCAAACCTTTACTGATTACTTCAACCTGGCCTTGTGCAATAATGAAAAATTTATGCCTGTCCTCACCTTCAAGGATTAAGTTACTGCCAAGATCAACCTCTTCAGTTGCAAAGCGGGTTGCCATGCGTTCGAGAAATTCGCTGTCGAGTTTTGAGAACAAAGGTATTTTGCGCAATGCTTCAGCACGAAAAGATGCCTGGCCACTGTGATAATCTATTTCAATTCGTTCGGCTTTTTTTAGCTCAATTTTTGTACGGTTTACACGGTATGTACCTGATGCAACATGCACCCAGGGCAGAACTTTTAATAACCAGCGCGGAGTTGCTGAGCTAATTTGAGGCACCGTTTTGGTTGTGGTTGCCAGGTTGCGTGCTACAATAGTTGTAACGCTCCGTTGTTCAGTTTTGTTTGACATAGATAATTTTTTATTGGTTATTGATTTTTAGTCTCAACTTTGAATTTATTTTCCTATAATTATTTTATGGATATTGTCTATTACATGGCTTATTCCAAGTACATTATAACCTTGTTCTGTGGAACTTTTTGGAATGTTTTCAAGTGGCTCGCCTTCGGTTACAAGCACTTCGAGTTGATCACCACTATTGAGTTTTGACAGCGCAATTTTTGTTTTAACAAATGTCATTGGGCAATGCTCGCGCGTTACATCTAATTGAATTGTTGCCATAATATTAAAATGCTAAATTGTTGATTTGTTAATGTGCCAATTAAATAAATAAGGTACGACCGCCTTCTGAAATTTCAAGAAACTTAGCTACACCTAATATTTCTTTAATCTCCGGGATATAGGTTTCTTTAGTATGACCAAGGATAATGCCAGACATCTCGCAGGCATACAGATTAACATTAAGTGCTATGGACGCATCAATCAGTTCATCGAGGGTTGCTACATTGCGTTTGCGCATCATGTAGGTCATAAGCTTGGGACTTAACCCCGCAAAATTTAGACGGCTAAGTGGCACATTGTTTCGCCCTCCCTGCAGGAACCCGAAAAACCGGGCGAGAAAACCTTTACCAATAGCTTTTCGGCCACGTTCATTTTTTATTGCATTCAGGCCCCAGAAAGTGAAAAACAGGTTTACCTCATAACCCACGGCAGCAGCGCCGCTGGCTAATGTAAATGCAGCCACTAATTTATCGAAATCGCCACTAAAACTTATAAGCGAAAGTTTTTTCTGCTGTCCACCTCCCATAAAATACAAAAAGTCAACTTCATCGCCTTCTTTTATTTTAGTTTCAGAAAAAACAACCCGGTCAACAAATTGACCGTTTAATTGAACGGATACCATTTCGGGTTGCTTGACATTGTTTTGTTTGATTAAATCGAGCAGGCTAATTGCATTTTCAGTAATTATCTGCTCTTTACCGTTAACTATAATGCTCATATTTTTTTATTTTTAATATATAGTTTTTGCTTTTAGTTCATTATTCTTAACTCAATATTCTTGCTGATAAAGCAAGGTTGATAGGTATCGTTCGCCAGTATCGGGCAATACAACAACTATATTTTTACCTGCATTTTCAGGGCGTTTGGCAACCTGGATTGCAGCATAAGCTGCCGCACCAGATGATATACCAACAAGCAGTCCTTCAGTACGCGCCAATTCCTTTCCAATCCGGAAAGCATCATCATTGCGCACTTTGAAAATTTCGTCAATTACACTTCGGTTTAAGATTGCAGGTACAAAACCAGCCCCAATGCCTTGAATTTTATGTGCCCCAGCCTTTCCTTCAGAAATGACAGGAGAATCGAAAGGTTCTACAGCAATTATTTTTACACCTGGCTTACGTTTTTTCAATACTTCGCCAACTCCGGATATTGTTCCACCAGTACCAACACCAGCTATAAAAATATCTACCTGGCCATCTGTGTCTTTCCATATCTCTTCCGCAGTAGTTTCACGGTGTATTTGAACATTTGCCGGATTATTAAATTGTTGCGGGATAAAAGAGTGAGGTGTATTTGCATGCAATTCTTCTGCTTTACGGATTGCGCCATTCATACCTTCATGTCCCGGGCTTAAAACAATTTCAGCACCTAAAGCCAACAATAAGCTCCGCCTTTCGAGGCTCATGGTCTCGGGCATTACCAGAATCAACCTATAACCACGTGAAGCTGCAACAAAAGCAAGTGCAATCCCGGTATTTCCACTGGTTGGTTCAATGATAACACTTTCGTGATTTATCAAACCTTGTTTTTCTGCCGCAGTTATCAGAGCAAAGCCCAGACGGTCTTTAACACTTCTCGCCGGGTTAAAAAATTCGAGCTTGGCTATTATGTTTGCAGTTAAATGGTAATTCTTTTTTAGGTTACCCAATTCAAGCAAAGGAGTATTGCCAATTAAATCTGTCAGAGTTTTTGAAATTGCAGCCATTTTTTATACTTATTTATATTGAAAATGTGAATGCAAAGATGGGTTGATATACCATGTTATAAAATACCATAGAAGTGGCATTTTAATACCATAAAAGAGGTATTAATTATGCTTAATTTAAAAATAGAGACTGTTGCTCATTGAAACAGTCTCTAAAAAACTAACTAACTAAACTATCAACTTAACACTAACTACTATTACTATATTAATCGTTTCTCTAAGTTCAATTAAGAAATATTGCTTACGGCTACTGCCAGTGCAGGATTATGTGAGTGTCTTTGTCGCCCGACAAAGACGTTTGTGCGAAACAAAAACTCTGATAACCTTCTGAACTTCTTACATGACCGAAGGGAATAAACCCGCATGGACTGTGAGCAGATGTAATGTGCCGCCTTTTTTATTTATTATTTGTATTATTTGATTGTCTTATTTTGTCAACTATTTCTTTCGGAGCTTTTTCCGGAGAACCTGAATCAAAAGGTGGTTTTGGGTCATATTCCATTCCAAGTTGAACAGCTTTTGCATAATTATCATTTACGATTAGACTTAAAAGGTACAAAGACATATCTATTCCGGCTGAAACTCCAGCTGAAGTAATTATTTTTCCATCTTTAACATATCTCTCATTTTGCAGAATTGCTCCATATTTTGCCAATTGTTCTTTACGATTCCAATGAGTAGTTGCTTTGCAATCCTTTAATATGCCTGTTGCACCTAATAGCAAAGCACCTTAACATACTGAAACAGTCCATTTACTTGAATTATGTACATTTTGAATCCAGCTTATTATATCTTGATTATTTAACAAAGAATCAATACCAAATCCGCCTGGAATTATCAAAATATCAGGATACTCTATATCTTTTAATGAATAATCAGCTGATATTTGCAATCCTTTAACATCCTTATATAATCCGGGCTTCTCAGCTACCATATAAATCTTGGAATTCGGTATCTTTGATAACACCTCATAAGGCCCAACTACATCAAGTGCAGTATAATTATCAAAAAGCAAAATCGCAATTTTAAGAGTTCCGGTCATATTAATTATAATTTAAATAATTTGGTATCGTTCATAAAGGTTACACATAACTAATAAATAAAGATATAAAAACCTATTTTTTAAATTGAATATGTTAATGCAAAGATGTTTTAATAAATCATTTTATAAAATACCATAGAAGAGGCATTTTAATACTATAATTGTGGTAATTTGTGAAAATATCAGTTTATCAAATATTAGTTTACAGTTGAGAGTTGTTAAATGTAGTGTTCTTTTGCTTTTGCGTGAAGATATTCAAGTCGTTTCAGTGCTTCAGCAAGTGTTTTAATGTTCTTCGCAAAATGAAAACGGATAAGTTTGTTCAATTTGCTCCGGTTTAATAAGTTCAAGACATTGGTTTTTTCAAAAGTTTTGCTTATTATTTTTTAAGTTGAAAGACTTGGAAAGCATCAGTAAAGAATTTGCCAGAGCAATTACTAATGCAGCGATCAATAATGTTTTATTGCTTTTCCAACCTGCTGATTGCTGATACCAAAGAGCCGCAACTGTCACTAAAATTGATAAAACGAAAACAGTTCTTTTAAGGATAATTGTATCATTATGCGAAATAGGTGCAACTTGTAATTTACTGTTCTTAATTCCAAATAAAATATAGACATCCAAACCTATTATCATCCAAATCAACAAACGTATCCATGTATCGGCAGGTAAAAACGCCATCATAAACAAACAAGTTACAATGCCTAAAACAGGAATTAGTGGAACAAGAGGCGTTTTAAAAGCACGAGGAACATTGGGCATTGTTTTTCGCATAACCAGTATCCCAATACATACCAAAATGAAAGCCAAAAGCGTACCAATGCTTGTCATTTCGCCGGCTACACGTGCCGGAACCAATGCAGCAAAAGCGCCTACTAAAATGAGCAATATCAAATTGCTTTTTGCAGGTGTGCGATAAACCGGATGGATTTGCGAAAAAGTTTTTGGCAGCAAACCATCTTTGCTCATACTGTAAAAAACACGACTTTGACCCAATAACATAACCAATATAACTGAAGTATAACCAGCGAGAATTGCAAGTAAAATCGCTTTATTTAGCCAGGGATAATCCGGATGAATAATACCAAGTGCATCAACTTTGCCCATATGGTCGATAGCAAGGGCAACGGGAGCAATGCCATCATGTCCCTTGAATGCATTGTAATTTGCAACTCCGGTTAAAACATGGGCGAACAGTATATAAAGTACCGTGCATATAAGTAAGGATATAAGAATGCCGATTGGGATATTCCGTTTGGGATTTTTTGCTTCCTGAGCAGCTGTGCTCACCGCATCAAAACCGATAAAGGCGAAGAATACAACGGCTGCGGCCCTGATAATTCCACTAAAACCGTATTCGCCAAAAGTGCCGTTATTATTGGGGATGTAAGGTTTATAATTGGCTGAATTAATATATTTCCAGCCTAAGAAAATGAATATTAGTACCACAGCAATTTTTAGAAAAACAATAAATAAATTGACTTTTGAACTTCCTTCGGTACCTCTGATAAGTAGTAAGCTTACAAGTACAATAATTAGAACAGCTGGCAGATTTATAATACCACCATCTGAGGGGCATAGTGTTAACTGTGAGGGAAGAGAAACACCAAATCCTTCAAGGAATTTAACCAGATAGCGGCTCCAACTAATACTTACAGTAGCCGCAGCAATGGCATATTCAAGTATTAAATCCCAACCAATAATCCAGGCAATAAATTCGCCCATTGTGGCATAGGAGTATGTGTAAGCGCTTCCCGAAACCGGTATCATAGAGGCGAATTCGGCATAACACAATCCGGCAAAACAGCAACCCATTGCTGCAATTGCAAACGAAATGGTAATGGCAGGGCCAGCCTGGTAAGCTGCCGCACCGCCGGTTATGGAGAACAAGCCTGCACCAATTATAGCACCAATACCCAAAGCTACAAGTCTTGTAGCCCCTAAAGATTTTTTTAAAGAATGTTTGTCTTCTGAGTTTGATTCAACGACCAAACTTTCAATTGTTTTTTTTACGAATTGAACCCATTGCTATAACCTTTATATTTTATCTTTTATAATCTGTTTTTCTTCACATTTATAACCCAGTTCTTCGATTGACTTTTTTAACTTTTCAATACTTGTTTTGGCTGGTTTGTAAATAACCGTCACTTCTTTTTTTTCTAAATTAACTTGTATATCTTCTACTCCTCGTTCCATGGGAATGTACTTTTCTATTTTTTCTTTACAAGCTGAACAGTGCATGTTGACAATAAAAGTTACCTCCTCGGTTTTTTTCTTGTTTGCATCGTTTTTGACTTGTGCTGTAACTGAAACACACAATACAAGCAACATGATGAGAGAGATTAGTTTTGTTTTCATTTTGTTTATTTTTAAAAAATTATTACTTCCAATTTATTACAAACTGTTAATTAATATATTGACATAAAAATTCCGGCCTTTTTGAGGGATATGATTCCAATCGGCATAGGTGGAATATTTTGTGTCAAGTATGTTTTCAATCCCTATTTTGAAGCTTGCAATATATTTTTTCAATGGATAATCGTAACCTACCGATGCAGAAGCTATTAAATAAGCGGGTGTTGGGCTTTCGCCATATTCGGGGTTATAATTGTATTGTCTTGCTGCCCCCTGCAATTTTATTTCGGTGTTATAGCGTTTTTTATTAAATGTTAGCTGCGAGGCAAACGAGATTGGCGCTATCAATGGCAAAGATTTGTTTTCGTTATCTTTCCCCAAACTATAAGTTACCCGGTTTGTCCAGTCGTAAAAACGCAAAAATGACTTTTTATAATTCAGGTCAACATTAAAAATGGTGGCATGGTCAATGTTCCGGTAAACTTTAACACCTGTTGAAAGCGGCGTCATGAAAGGTTTAAAAACAACTGTATCGGGTTTCCCAATGATGTAATTGTAAAAATAAAAATAAGAAGCATCTATGGAAAACTTGCTTTTTTCTTTTGTTAGCGCAAAAGATAAGTCACCTTCCCACGACGATTCATTTTTCAGCAATGGGTTCCCGATATATTCATAAGTATCGTAACTGTTGAATAAATGATATCCATATGCCTCTGAAGGTCTTGGGGCACGGAGTCCGTATCCACCCCCAATTTTAAACTGGATGTTTTCTAAATAATACAGTTCCTTGGCTGCCACGTTCCATATAAAATGATTTTTAAACCTATCCATATTCGGGAAGTATATTTGCAACGAATTGTATCCAAATTCACTTTGGACACCATCGCGCTGCATGGCTAACTTCGTTGAGATTTGAAGGAAATTTTTCGAATCCAAACTGTATTTATCTTCCAGAAATAAGCCTGTGTTAAATGTCCGAATATCCGGCCAGGTTTGCGTGTACATAGGTAACTCTTGGTCTTTAGGATACATAGTCATTGTAGCTAAAGATTGATTGTAATACGAATCAAGGTTTACGGTATAACTATGTTGTTCCGAAGTGCCTTCTAAGGTTGAATAATATCCACCCGTCCTGCTTACACCGGGCATATCCATGTGCATAAGAACATTAGTCCGTTTGGTATCGTCCATCATATGGTCTATGTTATTAAAATACACTTTTGTTTCCCATTTAGAAAACAAGTCAGAAAGCTCTTCCTTTGTATAAGCCAAAGATGTAATGAGCCCTTTGGCCGATTTTACATCCATCGGTAATGCAGGATAGCCAACATTTGAGGCTACATCGTAAATTACCGACCCCTCAACAGTTCTATTATTCGAAAAACGGTAGCCGGCATTCGACATAAGGTTGAGTTTTTTGAATTGCGAGAAATCAACCTCCTTTGCCCCACCGGCGAAATAATCATCACTCTTTCTGAAAAATAAAGCTGAATTGGAGTAAAAATCAGGGCTTGAATAAGCTATGCCGCCTCCCAGAATTTTATAATTGCCATTGGTTTCATAGCCCGAATTTGCATTTACTTTCAAACCATCATCATGAAACCCGGCTTTGTACAATTTCATATTCAGGCTTCCCCCAATGCTGTTCGACGCATAAGGGTCTCCGCCCATGCCCGAAGTGATGTGCATTTTACTTAAATTAAGTATTTCAACATAAGAGGTTACCGGGTCCATTTTATCGGTACAGGCACAAAATATTTTCATCCCGTCTATGGTAATGCATGTCCGTTCCGAAACCATATTGTTGATTACCGGTTCACAGGCATAGGCACCCCGCTTTATCAGGTTTATTTTGCCCTGTTGTTCCATGTATTCGTCAACTGACGACATGGGTTTGGATTCATTTTTCGAATCCAAACCTGATTTTCCAGTTATGGTTACTTCCTTCAAGTTTATACTTTTGATAGAATCTACTTTTTCCTGTGAATAAGAGAATATACAGTACAATAAACCAATTCCTATATTTAAAATCCTGTTATCCATCACGGTCAGAATTCTATTTCGAAATATAGACTGCTTGCCAAATTAGTCTCAGTAATAGCTTCGCCTTTTACAACTGCATTATTTGCATCCAAAACAATCAGGTTGATCTTCCAATATCCTGTCATGGTAAAGTTTACAGTACCTTTATATATGCCCAGACTCGAATTATAAGTCAAATCAACATTATTAGGAGAAGTATGATTGCCCATGCCGGGCATCCGCGGGTCTATTTTAATGGTATAATTCTCAACCTGGGTAAAAGTGAAATTATCTATTTTCTGATATAAATAAACTGTAATATCATTAGGCCCCACCTTGGGTTGTGCAGGGTTAACCAGAGCAAGAAAATAAGGGGAATAAATATCGGTACCTGTAAAAGTGCTGTACCTCTTTCTACCAGTCACATTTACAACAGACGGCCTGTCTGACACTTTTGCAAGTGTATCTGTTCCATTGATATAATAATACTTTATCTCCCAATAACCCATATCTACATTGGCCATGATAAAAATAAAGTAGCCTTTATATAGTGTATTGGTATTTGGCACCTTGTTAATACCTGAAAAGGGACAAGCATGGCTGTAAATAGAATCCATGTGCATCAAGGGTTTCCATGACAGGTTGGCATCTTCCACAAATTTCCCTGTTGCTTTGTTTTTTAGCTGGATATAAATTTCGTTATACCCCACAACTAATTTGCCTGTATCCTTTTTATAAATATAAAAGGTATAGTTCCCTTGCGTGAGCGAATCAATCTGTTGCAACCCTGCCGCTTCGTTTATCAGGGCCGTAACTTTCGGATCGTCCTTCTTGCATGAAGCCAGCAAAAAGCAGAATGTTAAAAAGGCAAAGAATGTTTTTTTAAAATATGTTGTGGTTAAATTCATTTTTGTATAAATTATTTTTTGTATAAAATTTGGACTAAACTCCCAAAAAGGGATTCATTTAATAACCCCAGCCTTAAGGCTGGGGTTAGCCAAAGCTTGCATTCTCTGGGCTTTAGCCCAATTCTTTACTTTATTTATTGACTATCACCTTTTGTGTGAAAGTTTTTCCCGAACTTTCGACCGACACAAAATACAATCCGGGCACAACATTCAGTTGAATGGTTTTACTTCCTGCAGATTGGTAATATCCTATGGTTTGGCCAGTTAATTCTACTACCTTAATCCTTGCTTCTGCCGGGGAAACAACTGTGATTTCACCATGCGAAAGGGTAGGATAGACCAAAATTCCGTCTGATTTTACATCTTTAATACCATTGCTGTTTTCAAGATAAATATCCCAGAATACTGTGCTGTTATCACCTTGCGGGTCGAGATCCACACCCTTAAGAAGGGTGTCAGTTTTGGCATCATAAACTTTCAGGTTAATCCGCCAGTCGCCTTCCATGCTGAAATTGAGCGTTCCTTCATAAACACTGTCTGTTGTGTTCCATGCCAGTATTGAATCATTGCCATGTGAAATGTGTCCCATGAACCGCATAAAAGGAGTAGGCACAATTTTAAAGCCGCCATACGCAACCGGGAAAGGTTGTAAAAGATCTACTTCTTTATTAACATACGCCTTTACGGTTTGACTGCCAACTATAAGCGATTTAGGATAAGCCAGGGATAAAAAAAATGTTGTGTCGTTATAGGTAAATTTATTTATCCATAGTGAATTGGCTGCATAATCATCCACTTGCAAAGCTATTCCCGAAATAGTGTTTGCCAAAGCACTTTTGTCCGATTCGACTTCTACGCCACTCACAGGATACAAAGCCGAAACAGTAAATGTATAACCAGCAGTTGCTTTAAGGCCTGGTATATTTATGGCTTTTACTGAAGTATCATTTTTTGTTGTTGTAAATTGGCTTTGTAATAATCCGGTCTTGTCATAAACACGTACTTTATAACCTTTCAGGTTTGAAGTACCTGTATCGGCTTTATTTGCCGGAGGTGTAAACTTCACAGTAACCCCACCCGCATAGCTCGCCAAACTGAGGTTCGATGGCGCCAGGTCCTGGGGTGTGAGCTTATATGAATTCGTTGCAAATCCGGCAAAGCTGTTGGTATCGTTTGGAATTACTACCCCTTCGATGGAAAGATAATGGAATGCATCCAGATAATGAACTGTTGAATCAGGGTTTATTTCAGGAACATACGTTTCCGATTTATTGGCCGAAATTCCATTTTTTACCCAATAACCGGTTACTTTAACACTGATTTTTTGATCGGCTGGAGAAGATTGATCGGCATTAATAGGCAATTGCTCCAAAAACGCCCTGATGAGTTCTTTACTTTGTGGGTCAGCCAGTAAATAATGTGAATCTTTCACAGACTGAATCTATTGAAATTTTACCACTTTCTTTTGGATTATATATGAATACGCCTAAGCCACTATTAAAGCAACCGGCCATGCCACCAGCGCCTATTCCGCAACTGACCCAGCAGCTTGTTTGGAGCGGTAGGGTAACCGAATCCTTTGGCCCCCAAACACAATCGCGGTCTTTGAACCAGCCAATTTGTGTTTCTATCCCGTTCGAAAAAGCCGATTCAACTTCAACAGCACTGCTTGGATACAACGCTGCCACCGAATATGAATAATAATCGCTGGCTTTCAATCCTGATATTTTAATTGCCCGTATAGTGGTATCATTGACAGTTATAGTATATTGGCTCTGTATTGCCCCGGTATTGTCGTAAATCTTGATTTTATATCCTTTCAGGTTCGATTTTGCTTTGCCTTCATTAGCAGGTGGTGTAAATTTCACAGTTACGCCCACAGTATCAAATAAAGTGGAAAGTTTTGATGGGGCAAGGTCTTGAGGAGTGAGCTTGTAAGAGTTAGTTGCAAATCCTGCATAGCTATTACTTTGGTTAGGGATAACAACCCCTTCGATAGAAAGAAGGTGAAATGCTTTCAAATAGTGAACGGTAGAATCAGGGCTGAGTTCCGGAACAAAAGTTTCCGTTTTGTTAGCCGAAATGCCATTTGGTACCCAATAACCTGATACCTTAACACTAATTTTACCGCTTGCATCGGAAGGGATGGCCAGTAAGAAATGCCCTGATAAGTTCTTTACTTTGGGCATCGCCTAAAAGATAATGCGTATCTGAAATAGCTGTATCACGGATAATTTTACCTGTATCTGTCGGATTGTAGATATATATTCCCAAACCGCTACTCCAGCAATCTGCCATGCCTACGGAACTTGTTCCGCAGCCTATCCCACAACTTTTTAAGAGTGGCAGGGTAACTTTTCCAATGCCCCCTCCAAGGCAAAATGGGCATCGGTTTTTAAACCAACCTATTTGTGTGATTGTGTCATGGTGTACCGTTGCATCTTTTAGGATGTCGGATTTTAATGGTGTACTGATGATAGCTGATTTTGATGATCCTTTGCCAATAGTATAGTCAAAGCTTAACGACCATGAGCCGCCCTGGCTTGAGGACATAAGGAAGCTAATCCATGTCCTGTAAAGCGCTTTTCCGGCTACTTTTTCAACTTTTCCCACCGGGCTGGAATGTTTCATCATTCCCATATCCATTAAGGGGTAGAAATTACTAACCGTAAAACTGTCTATGTAATTATTATTTTTATCAGAAAGTGCTATAAAAAATTCAGAGAACCCTCTGTTAAGTTTTCCATCTGCCGAATAGAGATGGAACGTATGTCCATCATTGGTAGTAAGGCCTGTCAGGGAAATTTCCTTTAACCCATCGGCCGGATTTGACTGTGCATAAATCTGGCTAAAAGCCAGTATAAATATTATAATTGTATATATTTTTTTCATTGTAATAAAATTTAAAGGGTAAGATGCTATAAAGTGTCTATTTACTTAT
>CAVSGB010000121.1:0-14679 GCA_963726845.1 uncultured Bacteroidota bacterium
TATTTTTTATCAATCGTTCTAATAATGCGAGGCTCATTCTTTGGTGACAATTTTTTCTTGACCCGTTGAGTTTGTTCTTTAGATATATCAGCACCTAAACCCCCACTAACGGATACGCCAAATAAATCAGTACTCACACTGATTTTACCATTACCATCTGAGTTTATTACTACACCTAAATCAAATTCGAGTTCTTTAACTTCATATCTTTTCTTGTTATTATTTGAAGATTTTAAATCTTGAAGTTCATCAAGTACCTTAGAGATAAATTTATTAATTTCCATAAATTAAAAATTGAATTAAATTTCATAACTAATTAATTTAGTTCAGTATTGTATAAAACAATACAGAACTTGGTTTTTATTTTTTATTTCACATTTTACATATAATAAATTATCATCTACAGTCTATTGCGCATTTCTGGCTGCAATATCGACCACCATTTTGCCACTCAGTCCACATCTTACGAGCATAAGCACGAGGGGTTGGAGTCCAGCCGTATTTTGACCAAAACTTTTTGTTGCAACAAGGACATGTAGCTTCATAACTCCCATCTTTAAATACTCGCTCACTTGAAACCTCTCCTTTTTCATTGTACCATGTCCATTTTCCATCTTCCTCGCCATTTTTCCACTCCTCCTCAAGATATAGCTTACCAGATAAATAATAAATATTTGAACTACCGTCTAATTTTCCGTCCGAATACTTAGCTACAAGAACCCCTTTAATTTCATCATTTTTAAAACTTGAATCAACAGAAACTCCTGTAAAAACTACAGAATCATGTGTCTGCGGATTTATTTTTACAATTAACCCTTTTGAATTAGTTTTCAAATCCTTAGCTGCAACTTTATCTTTGGTAGAAACATTATTACACGAGCTTAAACCAAACATAATAAAACAAATAAATAATAAATTTTTCATATTGCGTGATTTTAAAATTATCATATCAAAACCGACATGAGTCATAAATTGCTTACTATTTAGGTTTTTCAGCATCCGCCCCCTTACTCTTTTGACACAGGATTTTCAGGTTACTCCATCTTTGAGTTTTAAAGTACTTATTCTATCCTGATTCGAAAATTTGTTTTAGTCCAAAGACGTTGCAGTTATTTTTTTTTGATTTGCCCATAAAAATTAGATGATATTAAATATACATTATCTTTTAAAATATCAAAATAGACTATATCAATAATATAAAATGTTTATTGTATCAAAATATTTTGAACTGAGGTTTTTTTTAATTTGCCCATAAACGTTCGCGGCTACTGCCAGTGCGGGATTGCGTGTTTGCCTCACTGTCCGCTGGCACAAATGCCTGCATGCGGGCGCTGACGATTGCGAACCTTCTGAAACCCGCATTGGATGTGAGCCGATGTTAGCTACAGCCAATTTCTACTTAATCTGTAGACTCAATCTTTTACCAAGTCCAGATTCTATAATCTTTTTAAACGTTGATAATTCAATATCTGATTTATTATTTTCAAATCTTGATATATAAAATCTTGTAGTACCAGATCTACGTGCTAATTCATCTTGTGTTAATCCAGCTTTAATTCTAGCTCGACGAATAACTGCTCCATAACCTTGTTCATGAATTTCTGATGTTTGGCTTAATTTATACAAAACATCAGGTCCTATCTCATATGGATAAGATATTAAATTGCCATTATCATTCTTTAGTTTTGTCGAAAGATTGTCCCAACTCAAAGTTTGATTACGTAATTTTACTTTTTTAAATTCAACTCTGTCGAAAAGTTTATATTCAATATCAGATTTTTTAATTTTCCAATCTTTTAAAATCTTATCAAAGTCAAGTAATCTAATATCGCCATTATTGAAAATCACGTAAATATTTAATCCATCGATTTTCTCGATTTTCAATATTCTCGGTAATTTTATATTCTTTCTCATAATCTTGGATTTAATTTTTTAAAATTCTCATTGAGCATCGACTGGTTTTTCTTAGCCCAATCAATCACTTTGTCTAATTGAGTTTTTGGTAATCTGCCAGCATAAATTTTAAAATCATTAATTGTAATCAGTGCTTCAAAATCCGCATAAATAGCATGAAAATGAGGCGGAGGATGTTCTCTTGAATACAAATCAATTTTTACTGAATCAATTACTTTTATTGTTGGCATTTTTGATTTCAAAGTTACCAATTTAGGTAACATATGCAAAGAAATAATTTAAATTTTTTGATCTATTTTGATGGCGGTTTGGTTGTAGCTAAACGCTTGCGGCTACTAACAGTGCGGGAGTGCGGGGCGCGTCCCTGTCCGCTGGCAATGCCGTCGCACGCGTGCCACTACGCTTGCAAACCTTCTGAAACCCGCATTGTTCGTGAGCCGATGTTGTGGCTCGTTTTTTTTTTAATCTAAAAAGGATTTTAATAGCTTACTATTTGGTACATATTTTAATCCTCGAGCTACATAACTTTTTGATTTTGCTGTATTACCTAAATTATAATAGTAATTTGCAATATTATTATAAGTTTGTTCGATCATTACTCGTAGATATTCGTCATTAATTGGGTTAATGCATAAATTCTCAAATTCAAGTAAATATTTATCGCCAGTGGCAATCTTTTTTTGTTCATACAATTCGCTAGCAACTTTTAAATAACCAATTAATTTGTGGTATTCTAAGAGTGGAGTAATTTCCTTAAATTTATATTTTTGCTGAAGCGAATTAATAGTATCCAATAATGCGTTAGGATTAGAAATATTGTATAATTTTCTACGAAGATAATTTTCAAAAATGATATTTGCATCTTTATAATTTCCTTTAATTTCAAGTGCTTTTATAACATATTTTTCAACCTTATCCGAATTACCATAACGATAACTCATTTGAATATTATAAGAAAAACTAATCTCTTCATTTAATTTTTTATCCGAGATTTGAGAAATCAAACGTAGATATAATGAATCACAATGTAATTCTTTATCTGTATATTGAAGAAAATGTGCAATAACATTGTTAAAAATGCTGACTACCGCTTTAGTATCTACATTTTCAAACCTTGAAAATTGAGATAAATAATCAATATCAGAGACTTTATCAAAATCGCATTTTGATATTTCATACAATAGGCTTGTATAAAGTAATGTTTTTACCTGCTGATCAGGATAAAAGAAATAAGCTTTTTGGCATAATTTTAGACCATTTTCAATATCATTATTTTGTAATTTTGATAAGGCTTTATTGAAATATTGAAAACCAGCAAGATTATTAAAACTTGCTTCTCTTACCTCTTTAAATTTTTGTTCAAATATTTCTTCCGCAGATTTGTTTTTGTATTCATCCTCGCTAATCAATTTCGATGTACGCAAATAGTTTGCATATTGTTGTTTAAACTCGCCATTAAAAATAGCGTTTTCAAAATTCGGATTTGTTGTTTCTATGACTATTGAATTCGACCCAGGATTTGCTATTAAATAAACATGGTTGGACGAAGCCATAACTTTATAAGGAATTTTAAGCTCATCAAATACCAAAGAATACAACATAGATGCAGATACGCAGTTATATGTTCCAACTTGAAATGTAACTGGAAAATACTCATTATCATTGTACTTTCTCAGAAATTTCTCATGTATTGTTGAATAAGTAATTTTGATTTTCCTATTAATCTTTTTTTCCTGAATATTTTTTTGTTTTAATTCATCAATACTACTATTATATACTCTAATCAGTTTATTTGCTAATTCAGTTGTCATATTTTCGTCTATCGCTAGAAATAAATTAAATGTATCATTTCTGTTATTTACGAAATTGCATAAAGATTTCCTTTCAAAGTCTGAATGAAACCTTAAATCTGAAAAACGAATTAAAGAATCAGAATTAATTTGTGAGAAAATGGAAAGAGTATAAGTACACACAAAAATTAAAGCTAAACTAAGTGACTTCATCTTAAATCATTTTTTAATTTATCTATACGTAATAACATTACTATTCTCATCTTACGATTCAATCATTTAATCAGTAACAAAAGTAAAATAAATATGAAATCCAGATATTTTTGTTAAATATAGTCCAGCAATTTTAAAAAATTTACTTGATGGTGGCAATGAAAATGAGCCACAACGGTCCTCGGCTATGTAAAGTGCGGGATTTACTTGCAGAATAAATCCCACTACACAAATATAATTAGAAAGCACCGAACTTGTAAACCCTCTATAACCCGCATTTTATATGAGCCGATGTTGGGCGTTCGTGCTTTATTTTTTCTTTGTTTTCATATATAAAAATCCTGTTATATAAGGCAATAATCCTGAAATAAGCCAAATCATAATTGACTTATAGGAGAAATCATTATTAATAATTATGTGCATTATAATACTTACAATAAACGCAAATGATAAAGTTATCAAAGCAATCGAATTAGAATAATGTATCACTTTAGCTGGTTTGTTTAATACAAATTGCAAGTAACAAAGTATAAAAACCAATATTATGAACGCAATAAATCTTTGATAAGATTCAGGCAGAAATATCTGGTCAATTAATGTCCAACCAAATCCAATTATAATCAATCCTATCAAGGTCAAAATATCCTTGAGTTTTAATGACGCAAAATGTCTCATAATAATTGGAATTCTATTGGTTTTGACAGAGTTTTTCTTACTGGGCAATTCTCAACCATTTTTAAAATCTCATTTTTAGAATCTTCATCAATCGTACTGCCAAAATCAATTTGATATTTAAAAATAGTCTTAGAATCTTCACGAACCAGTCCAACTTTAGTAGATACATTTGTAATCGGAATATTTTTCTTGTTGCAAGCCATCCTTACTGTCATATTTAAGCAGGAAGCTAATGCACTTGCTAAAATATCATGTGGCCTTATTCCATTTTCTTGTCCACCCTTATCGGATGTTGTGTCAGATTGAATTATAAAACCGTTTATTTCAGTCTTACAACAATACTTTTCGTTATCACTTTTACACTCTATCATAAATTATTATATTTATATAATTGTCAATCATTGCGAAATTTTCAGCATGACGCCCAACGTTCCTCGGCTATGTAAAGTGCGGGATTTACTTGCAGGATAAATCCCACTTCACAAATGTAATTAGAAAGCACTGAACTTGCAAACCCTCTATAACCCGCATTTTATATGAGCCGATGTTAGCTGGCGTTATTAATATATTTCATTCTTTTTTAAATCTGAAAACTTTAAAAATTCATCACATAATTTTCTAAAATCATCATTGGGTTCCCATCTATACACAAAGTAATATCCATTTTTTTTATTTGACTCAAGAATCCATTCTGAACCATCTGTACCAATGAATAATCTATCCATATTTTTCATTGACAAGAATTTGTAATGTTCAAATGCATCATGTATTATCTTAAAATCCTTTTTAGTAATTGGAACACTTTTTATTGATGTTTTATGGATATGAATCTTCTTAATCCTTGCTTTGTCATGAAGATGATTCATATAAATTGAATCAATTATTAGAGGACATATTTTTGCCAAACTATCATTTAATCTTTGTTTTTCTTTTTTAACCTCAATTATATTTGGTCTTTTTCTTAAAACACTATCAGGTATCTTAGAATCAATAGTTATCTTATTAAATTGAAAACTACCCCATAAATTCATGATATCAGTTTCCTTCTTTGTCAGTTTCGATAAATCATAAACATAATTCGTATCAATCCCATTATAATCATTAGACACAATAACTGAATCACTTGTCACTTTTATAATTATTGGCGAATGAAATGCACGTATATAGGTAAATCTATAAGTTTCAATATCCAAAGGTTTGTTTGACAAATTATCAAATCCAAATTTTTTGATTAAGTCTGTAACTGATGATAAAACAATTGAATCATCTTTATTTTTAAGAAATTGCTTTGGAAAATAAAATGAGTTATTATTAACTTCAGTTTCTGAAAGATAATTAAATCCGTTCTCATTTCTTGAAATGCAAGAAACAATCAATAGACAAAATAATAGTTGTATAATCCTTGTCATTGTTGTGTTTTTTAATGCCAGCTAACGGTTGAAGCTAAAATGCGTAAGGGATTTATAAGCACCAACCATCATTATTATAACAAATATATTTAAAGATTATGAAACTAACAAAACCACTTAAACCCTTATGCTTTTTAAGCTTTTGTTGTGGCCAGTTAATTTTTTATCCATTTAGGTATCAATTCATGTATCACTATTGCTTTGGCTCTCAACAGCACTCTGTTATCATCAATCAATTCACATTCTATAATCCCAGACCTTTCAGACGCTTGAAAACCTATCATTACTCTTTTATTAAGCTTTTGACCCCAATATGGTGCTAAGTAGCAATGCGCTGTCCCAGTCACAGGATCTTCAAGTACACCAACTCTAGGTGCAAAATATCTTGAAATAAAATCATAGTCTGGATTCTTAGATTTTGCGGTAATTATAAACCTTCCTAAATCCAAAGAATTTAGCAATTGAAAGTCCGGCTTAATAATTAACAATTTCTCATAATCATCGATTTCAATCAAGTATCTATTATCGTTTTTCCCAATGTAAGTTGGTCTAATGTCAAATGCCTTTTCTAAAATCTCATTGCCGTCTGTTTTATCCACAAACAATTGAGGGAAATTTAACTCAATTTTATCACCTATTTTCTTCGCAATCAGACTGCCGCTTTTTGATTCAAATCTAATCTCAAGTTTAGAATCACAATATTGATATTCATAGAGTATATGCGCTGCTGCTATGGTTGCATGTCCGCATAGGTTTACTTCTGTTTTTGGTGTAAACCACCTAATCCTATAATTATCCTTTTGCCTAATCAGAAATGCTGTTTCAGAATAATTGATTTCACTTGCAATTTGCTGATAAAGTTCATCAGAGCATTCATTGTCTAAAATACATACTCCAGCCGGATTACCAGTAAAAGGTTTATCAGTAAATGAATCAACTGTAAATATGCGCATGTCTCATTTTTTTAATTGGCCACAACGTTTGGCGCTATGAGCATGTGGCGGGTTTCGGAGAGCTTCTCTATCAAACTACACCAAAACTTGATGCGGGATTGAAAGCTAAATAACGGTATAAACCCCGCCATTGCTTATGAGCGCGTGTTGGCGGTAGGCCATTATTCTTGAATTTGATATAAAAGTTCAAATCTAAGTTTTCTATTAGTCAATACAACACGATATTTGGAACTCCAAGTATCCACATAAAATGCACAAATTGCAATACTGTCTCCTTTTATATAAATTTTGTCACTAATACTTATATCCGAATTATCACCAATGTTCTTTATCAGAACTTGCCTAGTAATAAAAATCCAGTTGTTTTTAGAGGCGAAAAAGTCCTTTATATTCGAATAATTGACAGGGAATTCCTTAATAAATTCTTTTGGTACTTTGAAAAAGATTTTTGAAGTATCAATATTATGTTCTTTAAGAAAATCCTTATTTATACTTAAAAAAGTTTTGAAAGATACTTTATCAAGATATAACATCGATTCATAATCTAGAGTTTCATAATATTTTGATTCTTTTCCATACCTTCTCAAGTCTGTTATAACATTTTGATAGTCATAAATTTCAACATAATCAGGTCTATAAGGTTGACCGAATGAATTGTTGAAGATTGATATAAAAGTAATAAAAATCAAATATCTCATAACTGTTTTATTTTTTATGGCTTGCCGCCAACGTTCCTCGGCTATGTAAAGTGCGGGACTATACCTTTTTCATTTTTTTGCACTCATTTTCTTTAATAGTATTATTTATCAGTTCATTACAAAAGTGCAAAACGCAAATATTTGACGAAAAAAGCAACAAAATGTATAAATAGTTGTACCCATTGTTGTACCGTATTAGATTATTTTGTAAATTTAAAGCAAATTAATGAATATGGCAACTATCAAAGTATTACTCAGAACAAGCAAGCAAAATGAAAAAGGTTTAGCCCCACTTTATTTACGACTTATCAAAGAACCGTAAAGCAAAGTTTATTTCCTTAAAAATCTATATAAAACCCTCTGAATGGAACGAGGAATCTGGTAAAGTCCGCAAATCACATCCCAATTCAACCCGAATGAATGCAATGATAGCCCAGCGAATCGCTGATGCTGAAGGGGTGGCTGTTGAAATGGAAACCAAGTCAAAAACTATCAGTTCGCACAAGATTAAAGAAAAAATCATGGGCGCCGCCCCTGTTGATTTTTTCCCTTTTGCCGAAAAATATTTAAAGTTTCTTGAAAAAACGAGTGCAGTTGGTTCACATTTACGTGCCATTACTATTATTGGCAAACTTAAAAAATATTGTGATAATAAGCCTTTATATTTCGATGAAATAACCGTTGCTTTTTTAAAAGATTATGAACAACATTTAATTGAAAAATATAACAACAAAGTAAACACCATCCACGGCAATTTGCGGGTTATACGCACCATCGTTATTAAAGCGGTTAATGAAGATATAATAACCCGTAACGACAACCCTTTTTACAAGTTTACATTCAAACAGGAAAAATCAAAACGTGAATTTTTGGTTGAAGAGGAAATCAACAAATTAGAAAACTTCGACTTGTCTTTAAATAGCCTACACGCTTTGCACCGTGACATGTATGTTTTTGCAATCTATGCGGGCGGTTTGCGAGTTTCTGACTGTCTTTTGTTGCGCTGGTTTAACTTCGATGGTGAACGTGTCCATATTCAAATGCGTAAAACAAAATCAGTTGTTACCGTTAAACTGCCAAACAGAGCGCTTGAAATCCTGCTTTCATATAAAAAAGAAGATTCATTGCCGGAACACTTTGTTTTTCCAGTATTCCCAAATGATTTGGATTGTTCTAATGCTAAACTATTACATACTGTTTTAGTAAGGGCCATTTCTTCAGCCAATAAAAGCCTTAAAAAAATCGCAAAAAAGGCAGGGATAACTAAAAACCTTTCTTTTCACACTTCACGCCACACTTTTGCAACATGGGCACTACGTAAAGGCATACGAATTGAGTATGTTTCTAAATTGCTTGGCCATGCCAACATTAAAGAAACCCAGATATATGCCAAAATTGTAAACGAGGAACTTGATAAAGCAATGGAAGTTTTCAACACCTAAAAAAAGAAAATTTTCTCTCTATTATTTTAACCGCTTAAAAATAAAGCAAATCAATGAATTTAGATGCACGATAATTATCTAACATGCTAATTTAATGTTAATTAACTATGAAATAATTATTAAGTTTTAAAGTTTATTTATACATTCAAACCGAAACTTTAAAATAAAACGCTTTATGGACTTTAAAACTTTAAAAATTAAATCTGTTCCGTTTTCTGAAAATCCCGTTTTTGATTTTGCACAGTCAGAGCCTGAAAAGTTCGACATTTCAGCAATTGGTTTAAATTTTCCATCTTCTTTTATTCAGGATGGGATTTTTTTAATGGATTCTTATTGTGAAGCCATCCTAAGAAAAGTAACTGTACTTTGCAAGTCTGAATTACTCGATTTTATAGAGTATCAATGTAGTAAGCTTAAAAAGCCAAAAGATTGGTTAGATAATTTGGAAACATTAATAGACATTAACTCAAATTACTTTGATGATGAGTATAAACAGTCAATATTGTATAAACTTGATATGAATATTCAGGTTTGCAGGGCGAACCTAAAACACATTCGTAAACCTTTAAAAAGCCCCCTAATCAATTGGGGTGAAATAATGCAGCCGGAAAAATTTGATTTTGACCTGGTAAAATTCGACTTGCAAAAGCTCAATTCAAATACTGCTAAAAAAGCATATTTAATTGAGGCGAAAGCCGATTTTCTGCAATCCGAAAATATTTGTTCCATTTCCGCAAACAAAGCATTTGCAAACAATATTGATATTGAACTGGCAAAAATTGAAGATATTGAGAAACTCCCGTCAATTGAAAATACAGATTCTTCTAGCAGGTCAACAAGGTCAATTTTTGAAAACCCTGAATTGACGGGAAAGTCAACAAGGTCAACAAATTCATCTGTTGACTTTGTTGACCAAATTTCAGACCTTAAAAAGATACGTATCAATTGGAAAATCAATATTTTAGTGGATATTTTCTACCGCTTGCTATACGAGTTCAAACCTGATGGCAAACCTTATATAGATGCCACACCGTTTGAGGTTGCGCACTTTATTTGCAACAATTTTGTTGACCGAAATGGCAAAAATTTGTCCATTAGTACCATCAAAACCATGCTCACACCTAATAAAGCCGATAAAAGGCCATCATGCGACAAGCGTTTTTGCCTGAGACATCTAATTAATCCATCTGTAATGTTATTAAATATGTATATAATTGATTATCTAAATATTATAGACATTTTCCCTATGCTCAACTAAAAAAATGGTCAACAGTTGACCACAACTGACCAGAATTGACCGAGTTGACTTTTTTCTTTATTATTTATTTGCATCGAAACTTTTAATATTTGATGCAAATGGAAGAAATTATTTTATCAAAAGAACAGTACCAGGATTTAAGTAAACGCCTGGATGAAATCTCAAACAATTTGTCGTTAAAAGGCCCAAACCCTGACCAATTTGTAGATAACGACAAATTGGTTCAGTTAATGAACATTAGTAAACGCACAGCCCAAAACTGGCGTGATGAAGGCAAAATTGCTTTTTCTCAGATTGGAGGGAAAATTTATTACCGCTATGGCGACATTGAGGAGCTTTTAAAACAGCACTATAACCGTGCTTTTGCTCCTGATTTTAAAACAAAGGTTGGTAAATAAATTAAAATCCATAAGGTATGCCGTTAATAACCTTCTTTAAAAACTTTAACGAGCCTATTGCTAACAAGCAGCTCGACGACACACTGAAGGCCATCGGCTCAGGTGCATGGAAAAAGCAAATTGAAAAACTTCGTGAATGTTTAGTACAAGGAAATCAAGCCGGGTTCGAGCGATTGAAAAAATCGCTTCCGGCGTTCACCCCTTCGGGGTCATTCGCCGGAGGCCGTAAGCTGGAATACTTACAACAGTATTCCGGCTTTGTTATTTTGGATATTGACAAACTCAATACCGACAAACTTTTAAAGGCCAAAGAAGCTGCAACACAATCCAAATATTGTTATGCTTGTTTCACAAGCCCAAGCGGTAAAGGTTTAAAGATATTGGTTAAAGTCAGTTCTGAAAAAGAAAACCATAAAACGGCATTTCTGCAATTGCAATCCCATTTTGAAAAGCTTTTAAATGTTGAAATTGATAAATCTGGTAAAGACATTACACGCCTTTGTTTTGTGTCATTCGACCCTGAAATTTATATCAATTCAAACGCTGATACATTTAACTGTTATAGTTGAATCCAAAAGTTTGCAAGATATTTATTGCGATGCCTTACAATTCACAGTTAAAAAAGAAAGTTACACCGAAGGCAACCGAAATAATTTCATATTTCTTTTGGCCAATAACCTTAACCGAAAGGGTGTTTCATTAAACGACGCTTTAAACCTCATTCTAAGCGAATATAAGTACAACGATTCTGAAGTAACCACCACCATCAAAAGTGCATATAACAATTCATTTGAGCATGGTACAAAATTCCCCCTTAATAACGGGGTGAGGTTATATCTCCTTCTCCAAAAGGAGAAGGCAGGGATGAGGTCACAAACCAAAAAACGCTCTTTCACTGCCAATAAATTTGTATTGGCCCAGGAATATATCAAAAAGCATTTCGTAATTCGCCGCAATATCGTAACGCAGGAATATGAATGCAGGGATATTAATAAAACTGAATTTGAGTGCATGAACGAAAATAACATCTTTATTAAAATGCAAATTTCAGGTTTAAATCTCAGTTTAAACAACCTTATTGCTTTGCTTAAATCTGATTTTATTGAAGTCTACAATCCTTTTACAGAATATTTTAATAACCTTCCACAATGGGACGGCAAAACCGATTATATTTCATTTCTTGCAAGTTTTGTAAAAACATCCGACCGTCAGCGTTTCGATTCTCATTTTAAAAAATGGCTCGTTAGGGTTATTGCTTGTGCTTTGGTTGACGGTATTTTCAACAAACAAGCCTTTATTTTGGTACACGACAAACAAAATAGCGGTAAATCTACCTTTTGCCGTTTCCTTTGTCCCCCTGCTCTAAAAAACTACATTGCTGAAAACCTTTCAATTGACAAAGACAGCCGCATTTTGCTTTGCCGAAATATCCTTAATAAATCTCGATGAACTTTCAACCCTTTCAAAAGTCGAAATCAATTCGCTTAAAAGTCTTTTCTCTAAGGATAAGATAAATGAACGCTGCCATACGACCGACGTAATTCCATTTTACCACGCCGTTGCAGCTTCATTGGCTCAACAAACCAAATCGAGTTCCTGAGTGATGAAACAGGTTCCGTCCGTTGGCTCTGTTTTATTATTGATGAAATAGACAGGAGTTATTCCGAAAAAGTAAACATTGACATAGTTTACGCACAAGCATATCACTTGTTTAAAAACGATTTTGAATACAACCTTACAAATGATGAAGTCAAGGAAAATGACGAGTATAACAAGCAATTTCAAATTATCACTTCCGAAAAAGAATTAATCACCAAATTCTTTCGTCCAGGTACAAAAGAAAATCACGAATTGTTTTGGACAGCAACCGACATCCTTTTAAACCTGGCGCACCTTACTGAAGGCAAAGTAAAACTTTCGCCTGTAGTAAAAACAGCATGAGGAGTCGGAATAACAAATGAACACGTTTTTAGCGTGGCTGTTTGTTGCTCCGACTTTTTTTGTTTTATAAAGTCCGCAATAACGACCAGCATTTCTAATGCTGGTTATTTTTCTATCTGTAGAGATTACAATTCGCTGGTAATTAAAGGCAAAAAAATCCGTTGTCGCAACGGTAGGTCAAATTGCCTTTAACCTATCGTGTCGAGAGCGGATCTTATTAACCACAATTAATAGATTCTGTGTCCAGACTAAAGACAAAAAACAATAGATATTATTTATCAACCAGTTCAGTCAGAACCGGAGGATATTGAACGTAAAAGCTAGAAAAAGCATTTGATGTGCTTTTTCAACAGATAACTAAACATGAAAATAATTAAACCGAACAAGGATGGAGTAAAATATATGAGATCATATCGTGATTTTATTGCCTCAAGCAATAAAAACGGTAAATTCATTTTAGTACCGAAACAATTAGTTATTGATCCGACACTGACGCCAACAGAAAAATTATTATGGATAATTATGTCAGCATTCCTATTTAAGTCTACCAGTAAGATATTTCCAAGTAGGGAGCGACTTGCTATTCTTATTAGTATTAATAGGGCGAATAGCATATCTAAAATAACGAAAAGTCTGCAGAAAAAAGCATATATGGAAAAATCATATAACAAATATAGGCGTGTATATTATGAACCATATTTCTGTAACGATGCGGATGATGGACTATTCAAAGACAATATTGCTGATATGAAAATATCACAACAAGCATTTAGAATAGATTCAAACATGATGATGAAAAAAGTAAAAAATCAGATGATGACATTGTCGCCGACATTACCGACCAGTATCTATATACCTATATCCGCGATACTTCGTTATGGATGTCATCCTTAACTCGATATGGCTACACTAATAAGACTGAATAATGAGACCTGTTATAGAAGGAGCACATTCATTTTTCAAATGAATGTGGCCTATAAGGAAAAATGCAAAATCGGTACAATACGCCTCTAAAGTCTGTGGATAAACTCATATTGACAACTTAGTACATCTAGGAGTAATATATAAACATGGAATTCTTAACAAGAGAGGAGGTTGCCAAATATTTTAGGGTGCATATCCGGACGGTTGAGCGTTGGTTGAGGAATGGGGTTTTAAAGGCTACAAGCTTGGTAGTGGCAAGACAGCCTTATGGCGCATACCAAAGGCCGAGGTAACAAAGTTTTTAGAAAAGCATAAAAATATAAAGAAATGAATCCAACTATCTCAAAACCTATTAAATTAATCGGCACTTATTCGAGGTGTTTCTACGTCCACCCAAGAGGATCAAAAAACTATCGAAACGCAGACTATGACCCTAAAAGAATTTGCAGATAAAAATGGGGATAACATAGTCCAACAGTATATTGATGATGGATGGAGTGGTGATGTATTAGCTCGGCCCGCTCTTGATAAATTGCGACAAGATGCAAAAGAAAAACTGTGGGATGCTGTTCTTATATATGATCCAGACAGGTTGGCTCGCAGATATTCGTATCAGGAGCTAGTCATGGATGAATTACGCGAGGCTGGTGTAGAAGTTATATTTATTACCGAATCGGCCCGAAGAATAGCGAGGATAAAATCTTACATGGTGTTCGTGGTTTGTTCGCCGAATACGAAAAGGGCGAAAATATCCGAGCGTTTCAGACTTGGAAAATTACGCAAAGTTAAAGAGAATCATATCCTAGTGAGCGAGCCATTAGACGGATACAGCTACATACCTAAACACGACAATGAGCACGGTTATTATCAGATCAATGAAGTACGAGGCGAAAATAGTCAGAATGATATATAGCTGGGTTGCTGATGAAGGATTGACGATGAGAAGCGTAGTCAGGAGATTACAGGAAAAAGGCATAAAGCCGCGTAAGAGCAAGAGAGGTGTATGGAGCACGAGTACATTGAGCACATGGCCAGAGAAATATATGGAAATGAACGAGTAAAGA
>CAVSGB010000122.1:0-15829 GCA_963726845.1 uncultured Bacteroidota bacterium
TCTTTCTTGTTAATGATAATTGCACTGGCCGGAATACCGGTACCATAAAACAAAGCAGAAGGCAAACCAATTACTGCTTCCAGATACCCCCTTTTAATAAGCCATTCCCGGAATTTGCGTTCGTCGCCTCCACGGAATAAAACTCCATGCGGCATTATCACGGCCATGCGTCCTTCATTATTTATACTGGCCACCATGTGTTGTACAAACATAAAATCGGCCTTTCCCTTAACAGGCATCCAAAAATTAAAACGCTCTTTGAACTTCATGCCGTCCTTGGTGTAGTTCTGTGAAAAAGGCGGATTGGCAATAACAATGTTAAAAGTTTTTAATTCGCCATTCACTAAATGCAAAGGGTTCATCAAGGTATCGCCATTCAAAATTTTACTGTCGTAAATAGAATGGAAAAGCATGTTCATTTTGCTTAAACTCCAAACCGTTCCGCTTTTTTCCTGCCCATATAGAGAAAGGTTCCGGGCTGAACCATAGCGGCTTTCCACATAATTTTTACTTTCGATAAGCATACCTCCGCTTCCTACAGTTGGATCGTAAATTGTATCGTTTTCACCCGGCTCAAGAATATTTACCAAAAGCCTCACAACTTCGTTAGGTGTATAGAATTCACCGGCTTTCTTTCCGGCGCTGTCAGCAAAATATTTTATCAGATATTCATAAGCTGCACCCATTAAATCCGGGAACTCCAAATTGTCATCTGTGAGGTTCTTTTTATTGAATTCACGAATCAGCTCTCGCAAATCCTCGTCAGTAATTTGTTTATTATTCTTACCAATGCTGCGGTTAAAATTGATTGATTTTAAAACACCTTCCAATTTATCGAGGTTTGCATCTTCCAATGCTGCAAGGGCTTTATTCAGGTGGTCGCCAATTTCTTCCTGAAGGTCTTTTATGTAGTCAATTTTTTTACCGATCTCGTCAACATCAGGATCACCATCTAATTTTTTCCAACGCGCAGTCAGAGGAACAAAGAAGTCATATTCAGGTGCGTTTTGTCTTTCCAACTCTCCATAAATCATTTCAGGATCATTGAGACCCCTTACATCTACCAGGTTCTTTTTTCTTCTGTCTCGATGAACTTCAAACTGGTCGTTGACCCTTTTAAGAAACAACATGGCAATTATGTATTCCTTGTATTCCGAAGCATCCATGTTGCCACGCAGGCTTTCGCATGCTTCTTCGAGAAATGTTTCTAAACGGGATAGAGAAAGTTTTTGTGTGCTCATTTATATTTATTCAATGTATTAATTAAAAATTTTCAAAAACAATTCTTTTAATTGATTCTTTACCGTTTCGTAACTAGGCAATTCACCAGGAATCTGATGAGCCATACTATTTTTCCAGGCAGAAGTAAGTTGTTTGTCGTTTTCGGAATTTATCAATTGCTCAATACTTTTAAAGGAATGACCTTTAAAAGTTAGTTTTTTATGAAAAGCTTCGACAATAGGTTTGTAATCTAAATCGGTAAAATGATTTGAAAGATACCAGATGTCGTAAAAATCGCGGGGCGCTGTATAGGAACGTTGAATTAAAGCCCGCATTTTTTCGGCCAACACTTCTTCGATGCTATAACATGGCACTTGTAAGGCATTTTCTGACAGTTTATCAGAATAAGGATGGGTTACATCTCTTTTTGCAACTGGAAACAACATTAATTCATAAAGAATAATTTCAATTTTCACTTTAGTTTGCCAGCGCTCCGGTGGTGGTGGCGTTTCGTTCCGTGGATGGTCGGATCCCCAAAACTTTATTACAGCTTCATAACCTGCTAATTCATTTTTGTAAATTAGTTCTTTTAAAAATTCTATATGCGTTGGCATTTCAACCCTTTGTTTTAAAAGATTAGAAATATCAACTAAATGTTTACGGGTTAATTTAAATTCTTTATCGACTGAGGTAAAATCGAGGTCTTCAGAAAAGCGGTAATCGGGGATATAGCATTTCTTTAAACAGGTTCCACCTTTGAAAATCAGCTTTTGCCTGAGTTCAGGAATAGAGAAAATAGCGTCAATGAAATGGCCCAGTGCCCAATCATTATCAATGGTACTTTTAATAACCTTTTTTTGAGCTGCTATTGTTACAATTTCCTTTTGTAATATCATCAGTATTGCTTGTTACAAATATCTAAAATTTCTTCCCTGCTAATATTTAACCTTAACCTCCAGTCGTTCACGAATTCTCCTTTATCAGTTCCGGCAGGATCGAATACATTGTATTTTACATTAACCTGCTGCCTTGCATACTTAATAAAGGTTTTCAGTCCTCGCTTATCAAGAAATTCAGCTAAAAATCCCATGCGCTTGGTTGCTGCAATGTTATTAACGGCCTTGCAATAATCAATCAGTTTTTCACCATTCAGTTTAGCCAGTTTAAAAGCACGTATAAGCTCGGCATATCCGCCGGAATATTCGGGTAAATCGAAACAATCGACAATGGTTTTATCAATGTCTGTTATCCTGTATTTCCTATTGCCCAGACCCTGTGTAAGGATTCCGGCAACCTTTTTTGGCGCAATTATGACAAACTTATAAGCAGTACCAAATACTGTTTTACTTTTCTTTAGTTTGGTTGATTGGATAAAAACATTGTTGGGGAATTGTTCTGTTAAACCATGAGCGTTAAGCGCCGACCAATATGCTACCGCACCTGCATCGGTTATAAAACAACCTATTATTTTTTCATCTTTGAAGTTTGAACGGCAGTATTTGCCCCTTTCTATCCTGGAAAGTATTTTCTTGTGTACTAAGTTTTCGACCAGTTCATTAATATCAGCAAACTTATGACCAACTTGCTTTTTTAAATCACCGAGTGTAAAAATATCGAGTTCATAATCGTCTAAAGACAGCATAAAATTAATTTGTTGCTGTGTGAGATTCTCAGATATATAAGTGCTTCTTGCCATTACCTATTGCAATATGATAAACCTAATTAAATGGGGTTTATCGTTTATTAAAAAGTAATGCTAATGTATAAATAAAATTTTAATCAGCAATATAAAATGTAAGCTATTACAATAAATACTTTTAAAAATATTTATAGAAAAAATTTTTCAAAATCCAGAAATTTGTGAACAACCCATTTTTATAAAAAATTTTAAAATTTTATAAAATATTTTTTACCAGAAAATAAGAAATACTTAGCAATCTTAGAAAATGGGGGGAAAGAAGTTTTAAAATTTTTTTTGGGAAGAAAAACTATTTTTGAAAACAAAATTTTGAAGAATATTTCGTAAAGCAGCAATTATACTCGTGTTATTGACAAATTAGCAGATTAATATATAAAAAAACACCTCCATCAAACTTTATGGAAGAGGTGAAGAAGAAAATTTGAATTTTTGAATGACCTGTAATAGCAACGAAATTTTACTCTTTTCAATCTTAACGGTTCATAATTGGTTCATAAAATTTCGTAACTAATTGTATATTAATAAAATATAGTCGGGGTGATGTGACTCGAACACACGACCCCCACGTCCCGAACGTGGTACGCTACCAACTGCGCTACACCCCGATATTGTTATATGTCCTGAATCCCAATATTTCAAGACTATTTTTTGCACCGAACACCTTGCACTAAAAAAATAATTTCCAGGCAATTTTTAATTTTTTAAAGAGCAGCAAAATTAAAAATTTTCAGGGTCTTTTATCAATTCTTCAAATAATTGATTTTTATCTATTGGAACTACTCCGACTTTTTCGCAAACCGAGACCTCCCGCAAGATTAGAAATTGCAGCAATTTCTATTGGTTTCATGGAAGAAGCCAAACATAAACTTGCAACACTGATAACTGTATCGCCGGCACCTGAAACATCTGCAATATCACGAATATGCGCTGGTAAATGATAAAACATTTCCTGGGTACTAATAAATACGCCCTGTTCAGACAGAGTAATTAACATTAATCCGATTTCATTTGACTTTTGAAAATCTAAAGCGGCTTCGAATATTTTTGAATAGTTATCTTTCGTTAGCTCTAATTTCAACCCTTCGCAAAATTCGCTGAAATTTGGCTTAAACAATGAAACACCTTGAAAATGCAAAAAATTGCGCCTTTTTGGATCAACCAAAGTTGGTACATTCTGTTGCCTGGCATGAGCTATAGTTTCTTTGATAATTTTAGGTGTTAATGCCCCTTTATCATAATCCTGAAATATCACTGCATCAATTGTTTCATTGACAAGTATTTTGTTGATATGTTCAAGAAATCCACATTCTGTCTTGTTTTCTAATGCTTTTGTAGTTTCTTCATCTATTCGTATTAACTGCTGGTTTCCTCCTATAACACGGGTTTTTACAGTTGTCGGACGTTTTTTAACTATATATGTCCCTATATTGGACATATGGTTTTCCTGCAAAAGTTTAAGAAACAGAGTGCCATTATCATCATTCCCAATTACACCGCACAATAAAGGTGTTGCACCCATAGCTGCCAGGTTTAATGCAACATTTGCAGCGCCCCCAAGCCTGGATTCACGTTTCGTGCAGTTGACAATTGGTACAGGCGCTTCAGGAGATATTCGTTCGACTTTTCCCCATAAATAAGAGTCGATCATAACATCTCCGATAACAAGGATTTTTTTTGATGCAAAAGAATCAAACAGTTTTATGGTATCTTCTATTTTCAAAATATTGAGATTTGACCATCAAAAATAAGAATTATACTAATTTAATCAAATATCCGGGTGAACAAATAGTATTATTTTTAAACCGGATCTACATCAATACTTACCTGCAGCGATTTGAAACTTTCATTAAGGTCTTTTACTGCGGCAGCAAAATGTAATTTAAGTTTTGAAACAGGTGCTTCCCTTTCTATTTTTAAAAGGATATTTCTTAAATACATATTTTGAATTCTGCCTATTAAAGGTTTATCCGGGCCTACAACTCGTTTACCCATTATATTTTTTAAAATATTGGCAAGGTTATTGGCCGCATTTATGCAGATTTCTTCATTCCTGTGTTTAACTGTAAACCTGACTAATCGAAACAATGGCGGATAACCAAAAAGGTTACGTTCTTCGATTTGTTCGTTAAACATGGACGGGTAATCGTTTTTCAGCACATACTGTATTATCGGATGTGCCGGCGAAGATGTTTGGATAATTACCAATCCTTGTTTCTCCTTGCGCCCGGCCCGGCCGCTTACCTGGACTATCAATTGAAAACTTCTCTCAAATGCCCTGAAATCTGGATAATTTAGCATTTGGTCGGCGTTTAAAATCCCTACCAAACCTACATTTTCAAAATCGAGTCCTTTCGTGACCATTTGTGTACCAATAAGTATGTTAATTCGCTGATTTTCGAAATCTGAAATAATATCTTCGTGTGCATGTTTTGTCCTTGTCGAATCGAGGTTCATCCGACTTATACGCGATGCCGGAAACATCAATGCCAATTCTTCTTCTATTTTCTCTGTTCCAAATCCAACAGTTTGCAGATTGGACTGGCCACATTCGGCACACTTTCGGATTACACCGGTCGAATAATCGCAATAATGGCAGACAAGCTGATTTTGAAATTTATGATAAGTAAGTGTTACATCGCAGTGTTTACATTTTGGTACCCAGCCGCAATCCATACATTCGATAATCGGCGAAAACCCACGCCTGTTTTGGAATAAAATTACCTGCTTCGATTGTTTTAAACAGTTTTCAATTTCATCAAGCAATTCTGTTGAAAAATGTGAATTCATGTGGCCTTTTTTCTTTGCTATCCTGAGGTTTACCAATCGTAATTCAGGAAGTTTGACATTCCTGTACCGTTCTTTTAGTTCGACAAGTAAATATTTTCCTGTAACAGAATTGTGATATGATTCAATTGAAGGCGTGGCAGAACCCAAAACTACTTTGGCATTATGTAATTTTGCAAGGACAATTGCCGAATCTCTTGCATTATAACGTGGAGCAGGATCGAATTGTTTAAATGTGTTTTCATGTTCTTCATCGACAATTACCAGCCCGAGGTTGTTGAAAGGAAGAAATACGGAAGAGCGAACGCCAAGTATTATCTGATAACCATCCTGGACAGAAGAATTTAACCTGTTGAATATTTCCACCCTTTCATTATCAGAGAATTTAGAATGATAAATGCCTACTTTGTTTCCGAAGTAGGTACGGAGCCGGTTAATGATTTGGGCTGTTATAGCAATCTCGGGCAATAAATAAAGTACCTGCCTGCCTTCATCAATAACTTTTTTAATCAGGTGAAAATAAATTTCAGTTTTGCCACTGGAAGTAATGCCGTGAAGCAAAACAACATCTTTGTTTTTAAAACCTTCGTTCATTTTTTGCAGTGCATCATTTTGTGCACCGCTCAAAACAGGCATTTCAGAAAGGGTTGTTTTTAAATCACCCAGGCGGTTTATATCTTGTTTGTATACTTCAAAAATGCCCTTTTCAACAAGCTTGTTGAATGTTGCAGCCGATTGTCCGGCGCTTTCGAGTAAAACTTTCTTTTTTACCTGCACAACCGGGCCTTCATCGAAATTACCCGACAACCTGATGTAAGCCGAAAGCAGTTCAAACTGTTTTTTGGCTTTTTGTAAATTGTCCAGACAATTGTTCAGGAAAACTTCGTCCCGGGCAGTAATAGTTAACTGTACATAAATTTCTTTTTTTGGCGCATAACCGGCTTTGAGCGATTCTTCCAAAACAATTGTGCCTTTTTCATATAATGATTTTATTACCGCAAGGATATTTTTTTTATTTAATTTCCCGGATAGGTCTTTTATGCTTATCCGGTTTTGCGAACGGATTGCTTCAAGAACAAGAAACTCGGTACTTGTCAAATCATCTTCGTTTTCACCTGAAGGGTTATAAAAAATATTTGTTTCGCTTTCGAGTTTTAAACCAGTCGGCAAAGCGGCTTTCATAACTTCTCCAAGGGAACACATATAATATTCCGATATCCATTTCCAAAATTGAAGTTGTAATGATGACACCAAAGGCTTTTCATCAAGAATTGAAAGTATCTCTTTAATCTCTATGTCTTCAGGGGCCTTATTATGAATCCTTGCTATGACAGACGGTATAATATTTTCTTTGTCCAAATTGTACTACTGCCCTTTTGCCAACGGCTGTGCTTACTTTTAATTCGTCAGGAATTGCATATGTAAAAAGCCATGGAAGTGCAAAAGGTAAAATGACATCGGCAAAACTGGATTCAGAAAAACATGGATAATTATTTTCAAAGAAACAAAGGTAATAAGAATCAGGAAGCAAGAAGCAGGAACATTGAAACAGGATAAAATAATCAGGATTTTTTTTTACATAAAAGCAAAATTAACATAATCGCAGGCTCAAAATTTAAAATAAAAATCACAATCGTCTCACTCCTGTAATACTTTAGAATAAATTTGCATTTCAAAAAATTCTTATAATGTCGATAAAAGTTGAAAATGTAACCAAGCTATATGGCAGGCAGGCAGCCTTAGAAGATGTATCGTTTGAAATTAATGCAGGGGAAATAGTTGGTTTCATTGGGCCGAAATGGGGCAGGCAAATCCACAATGATGAAAATTATTACAGGGTTCATTCCTCAAAGTAAGGGTAATGTATTTGTCAATGGTTTGAATGTAATTGAGAACCAAATTGAAGTAAAACGAAACATTGGATATTTACCCGAAAACAATCCTTTGTATTTAAATATGTTTGTTAAAGAGTACCTTCACTTTGTTGCCGGGTTATATAAGTTGGGCAAAAATTCCGGATCGCGGATAAACGAAATGATAAAAACTACTGGGCTGGAACCTGAAAAAAACAAAAAAATCGGCGCATTATCGAAAGGTTTTCGGCAACGTGTAGGGATTGCCCAGGCTCTTATACACGATCCGGCAGTTCTTATACTCGATGAACCTACTTCAGGACTGGACCCAAACCAAATTGCAGAAATACGCGATTTAATAAAAGAAATAGGTAAAAATAAAACTGTTTTCCTATCGACACATATAATGCAGGAAGTTGAAGCAATCTGCAAGCGGACGATCATTATCAGCAAAGGCAGGATTGTTGCAGACGCACAAACTTCAGAAATTCATTCCGATATAGTACAAAAGCAAACTATATTGGTTGAATTTAATGTCTGTATTGAAGAAAATTTATTAAAAAATATTGAAGGTGTTGATTCGCTGGCAAAAATTGATGACAAGAACTGGCTACTCGAAACATCGCTGACAACAGATCTAAGGGAGCAAGTATTTAACTTTGCAGTCGAAAATAAAATTAAGGTACTGTCAATGCAAAAAAAAGAAAAAAGATTGGAAGAAGTTTTCAGGGAGTTGACGATTAAATAGAACAATATCATAAGAAATGAAAATTCGTTCTTATTGAGAAAGACAGACTTTAGACTTTTAGACTGTAGGAGGAAATTATGAGAGACCATAAAAAACTCAGGGCATTTGAACTTGCTGATGAATTGGCCATTTTAATCTATAGCATAACTAAAACCTTTCCTATAGATTAAATTTATGGGCTAACTTCTCAGATGAGAAGACCTGTTGTATTTATACTTTCGAATATTGTTGAAGGATGTGCCCCGAGGTAGTTATACTGAATATCACCGTTTCCCTGAAATTGCTTTTGCTTCTTTAAAAGAAGTCCATTATCAATCTGAATTGGCTTTTAGATCAGGTAATATCAATGAAAAATATTCCATTGAATATAATTTGAAGATAACTGAGACTGAAAAAGTACTTGGCGCTTTGATCAGGTCAATGAAATAAATCTATTAGCGTTCAGTCTAAAGCCTAAACAGCCTAAATAAGTTTAAAACAATAACATTCTAAAATATCTCTAAATAATAAAAGTCCTTTTTAAAATTAAAAAAAGTATTACCTTTGAACCCGAGTTTTGTGGAAAAATTTGTGTCTGATTGCAACCACGGTAAAAAATGCTAAAATGATGGATAATCCCTCATTTTCTCAACCAATTGTAATCAAAAGCAAATATTTCCCGATTTTTTAATTGTTAAACCTATAAAATCAGGAATTATGGCTTATTTATTCACATCAGAATCAGTTTCTGAAGGACATCCGGATAAAGTGTCCGATCAAATTTCAGATGCACTCTTAGATGAATTTCTTCGAAGTGACCCCAATTCGAAAGTTGCCTGCGAAACCCTTTGCACAACAGGTTTGGTTGTGCTTGGAGGCGAAGTGAAAACCGAAGGTTATGTAGATGTGCAACAGGTTGCACGTAAAGTAATCGACCGCATCGGTTATAACAAAGGCGAATATATGTTCGAAAGCAATTCGTGCGGGGTTTTGTCGAGCATTCATGAACAAAGTCCTGACATCAACATGGGTGTTGTTCGCACAAGCGAAGAAAACCAGGGTGCAGGCGATCAGGGAATGATGTTCGGTTATGCAACCAACGAAACCGAAAACTTCATGCCTATTTCTCTCGACCTTGCACATTTGTTATTGAGGGAACTTGCAAAAATCCGCCGCGAAGGCAAAGTAATGACCTATTTGCGCCCCGATTCAAAGTCGCAGGTTACTATTGAATATGGCGATGACAACAAGCCCAAACTTGTTCACACTATTGTTATTTCTACACAGCATGATGAATTTGAACTTCCAGTTAGTAATAGTCCTGAAGCCAAACGTGATGCAGAAAAGAAAATGCAGGACAAGATCAAGGCCGATGTTAAGTCAATCCTTATTCCCCGTGTTATTGCCCAACTGCCAAAAGCAACACAAAAGCTTTTCGAAACAGAATATATTTTACACGTTAACCCAACCGGAAAATTTGTTATTGGTGGCCCACATGGGGATACAGGCTTGACTGGCCGTAAAATTATTGTTGATACTTATGGTGGCAAAGGTGCTCATGGTGGAGGCGCTTTCTCGGGCAAAGACTCGTCGAAAGTAGACCGTTCTGCTGCTTATGCAGCCCGTCATATTGCCAAGAATTTAGTTGCCGCCGGAGTTGCCAGTGAAGTGCTTGTCCAATTGGCCTATGCAATTGGCGTTGCTCAACCGGTGAGTATTTTTGTAAATACTTATGGTACTTCTAAAGTTAAATTAAGCGATGGACAAATAGCTGAAAAAGTTGCAAAAATTTATGACAACCGTCCATTTGCAATAGTAAAACGTTATGGTTTGAAGAACCCTATATTCCTCGAAACTGCTTCTTATGGACATTTCGGCCGCGAATGTTTCGAACAGGAAGTTGAAGTTTTTTACAAGGATAAAGAAACATACACTAAGCAGGAAAACGGCCACGAAAAGATTTTCAAGAAAGTAAAATTCTTTGGTTGGGAAGAGCTGAATTATGTAGATATAATTAAAAAAGAATTCAGTATATAATACTTAGTATAAAACAGAAAAGCCCATTCCCGGGCTTTTCTGTTTTATAGCTTCATTACTTATATTTTTCAAAATTTTTGAAGTTAATATTAACCTTAACCCATTTTATTATGAGAAACATTTTGTTATTATTGTCATTCATATCAGTTGTTGCAATGACGTCATGTCAGAAGGACGAAATTACAGTTAACCTGAAACAGTCAGGCAGTTTAAATGTTCTAGTTGCCGATAGTTCCGGGAATAAGTTTAATAAGGTAAAAGTTAGCATTTATTCATATGAATTAATTATCAGTTCCAGCAATAGTTCTTTGTCAGGAGCCGAACTTGATGAGAAAAGAACCGATAACAACGGCAATATTAGTTTTGGAGAACTTAGTGCGGGAGACTACGTATTATTAGCTGATACTGTTAAAATTGGCGCCAAAAAATACTATATTGTGAAACCAGTACAGATAATTTCGGGAAGTACTAAGAATATAATTCTAAATCCGATGGAATATGTCGGTACAGTCAAAATAAATATTAGCTTAATAACTTCAGGTATAATTAGTAACATTCCATCATTATCGACATTGAAAGTTGCTTTAGTTAACTATTCCGATTATAATGCATCTTTTAACCGTCAAAAGGTTATAAGCAGGGCAGTTGATATTCAAAATTGTGATGTAAATGGCAATGTGGTTTTTAATAACCTGCCCTCAGATATTCCGTATTTAGCTTATGTTTATATTAATAATACTGATACTATCGGGGCATGGTGCAGCAATTATTCTGAAATATTTTTTGATAAAGATGGAACCTACTCAGCAAATTATCAAATCAATTTAGGTAATATATTTACAATAAAGGCAACTGCTTATCTTAATTTTACATATTATAGCAACAGTTCTAACAGTTATGTGCCGGTAAAAAATGCCAATGTGTTATTAGTTAATTATAATGATTATTATAATTACAGCCTATCATATTCTAGTTTAAGTACGATATTAAACTACAAAGTTGCAACAGGGATTACTGACAATTCAGGCAATATAACCCTATCAAACATTCCTGAATTTTTAGAATATTATGTCCTAATTTATTATAATGATAATTATAAAACATGGGTAGGCTATTATTACACTGACAATAATGGCTCTTATTATAATTTTAGTAATATTTCAGGGTCTAGTTTAGGGTTGACAAAATAATGTTAAGTTAAATGATAGCAAAAAAGCCCATTTTTGGGCTTTTTTGCTTAGTATATTGAGGCTTTACATACCAAGTTTTACACGGCCAAACCATATTTCTTTATTCTTTTTATCTGCTCCAAAGAATATTGCTTTCTGGTTATTATCAATAAGGATTATTGGTTTACTATTGTCAACATAAAATTCTTCTTTTTTATTATAGCCATATTGTTGGAAATCAGAAACAGTTGCTTTTCCAATATCAATTGCTGCAACCCATGGATAAATTAATGCTTTTTCATCAGTGCTTCCTGCAATTTCATATACCAGCCAGGTCAATGACTGTTAGTCGGGATTTTCAAATTCCGAATTAATTGTTGCAACTGATTCTGCCTCTTTTCCTGATTCCTGCATTTTATAACCAAACTGTGCTTTTAAATTTCCGTCTGATCCAATCTGGAACAAATAAATGTTCCCATATTTTGTCCCTTTTCCTTTGGGCCGATTTTCTGCTTCCTGCCCGTTCAAAAAAATATCACCGGTTGAAGTAAATATCATATTGCCAAATTCAAAATCCTTTCCAGTGTAAGAATCTATTTTTTTCATATTTGGAGCCGCTTGCAATTTCTTTTCGAACTCGTCAAGTTTGGTAGCTGTTGTAAATGCAATTTTGCCTCCGGATATTTTCATAAATTGAAAATTATCATATTTTTTGCCAGTTTCGGCATAATATTCATCATTCTTTTTCTGAGAAGCCGGTCCATAAACAAATAGATCGCCGCCATCTGTAAGTTCAATATTATTAATATCCCATTTGCTGCTTGGGGATTCGAATTCTATCCGCTCTTTCATATTTGCATCTTTATCAATCCGCATTTAGGTATATGCTTTGGGGTTCGGGTTTGGTTTATCCGGCTTTTTGGCAAAGGAGCAAAAAATAAAGCTATCGTACGGTCGGAAAGCAACTATTGGTATATTGCATCGGAACCATATTTAAAATCTATCATGGTTCTATTTTTTTCTAAAAAATCAGAAGAAGCATATTTTAAAGCAACGAACCTGCTGATATAATTTGTATCCCATGCAACTATCTGTTTACCAATTACAACAATGTCGCCACTTGCAGCGCTAAATGCTTTTTTGGGTGTCAGAAATGATGTTGCCATAGCATGATGGAAAAAGAACCTGCGCCCGGTTTGGATATCCATCGAAGGTTCATCTGTCATGTAAGCTACGAGGTATATTTTTTAGCCTGGTTCTCGATAATTTTTCTCAAAAAACATGGAGCTTTGGGCGAAATTAAATTTGAAATGGTCATCTCAATCTTAGGAGTATTTTTTTCGGTTTCATTGAAACTGTTTTTCCAATAGGGCTCTATATAAGTTGTACTCGTAGTTGTTTTTATTCCCATGAAATAATTACTTGATGAACTTTCATCCGTGTACTCTACTTTAGCCCATTCCCTTGAAAGAGTTCCCTTTCATAAAGTAATATTGCCTTTGCCCCAAGCAAGGGCATCGACCCTGATAACTAAGGGATATGTCCATTTTTCTTCATTATAACCGACAAAGCCTTACTTTTTACGGGCTTCAGGTAGAGGTAACGATTAGGAATTATCACTAATCTGGTTAAAATCATAATCAAATTTCATAGTTTCATAAACCGTTTCCTTTTTTAAATCCCTGGCAAATACAAAAGTGTATTGTTTGTTGGAATCGTCATAATTAAAAGAGCCCAATACACCCTTTTTAGCATCCTTTGATAATTTAATTGATTTTTCAGTTTCAAGTACTTGCGACAGCAAAGGTTTGGAAATCATAGCTGTTAATAGAAAACAGCATAATAGAAAACAATTAATTTTTTTCATAAGGTTAAGATTAAAGGTTAATTATTAATTTAACAAATAAAGTTAGTAATGAAGATTTTTATTTTGAAACAAAAAACTGACATTTTGATAGAAATCTTTGTAAAAAAATTAAAAATTGAGTGACATTAAATTGATAATGCAGATTGTTAGGAAATTTAAATACTATATCACAATTTTTATATGATATAAAATCTCTTTATAATGCTATGATTTATGTCCCCTTATGCTTATTGAACAATTGAAAGTTTTTTCACTAATTTGTCGTTTGGTTTTGGGTATTGAAAATCTCCACGAAATTTTTTTGCATAAATTGCTTTTCTCGTGCAATGGTTATAACAAACCCAACAGCCATTGCATTTGTCATGATCGAATATAGGCTTTGGATTTAATCGAATTGCTTTATATGGGCAAAGCTCAGCGCAAGTACCACACGCATCGCATAATGATTCGTTGATATTTTGAATTCCAAAGTCCTTTTTTGCCTTTCCCCTGGAATATTGAATTATATAACTCAGGATAGGAGACTTAATTTGCACATACTTTGGATCTTTATTATTTTTAATATCTTCAATTTGTATTGACAAATTATCAATAAAATTATCAAACCGGGTTAACTCTTTTCTGTTGGGAGAAAAATCAAAAGTTAATCTACTTTTTCGCATTGGAGGATAACTTTCAGGACAATGCAATGAATGGCCTGATAAAATCTTAAAACCTTTCATCTCGGCTAATTTTTTTAGCTTTTGAAGTGTATCAGATGATATGCATCCGTAAGTATTGAAAACAAAAGCATATTTAAAATGTTGGGCTTTAATTCCTTCGAAAAATGAATAAAAATATCTTGGCGGTGCATAAAAATCAGTATAGGTTGCAAACCCTATTAATTCATATTTTTTGAAATCAGGATTATTTTCTTTTCTAATATTACAAAGTTCAAATTCTATATTTTTTATTTTACTGGTCAAATATTGCATAGCAAGCTTTGTATTGCCCGAACCTGAAAAATAACAGATTAATCCTTTCATAAAATATTTTTGAATTTGACTATAATATTAGCCACAACATTTTAAAAAACCAAACGGTATTTATTTGCCAAATATTACTTTTAAATTGAAGTTAGTACTATGTTAATTGTAATCTGGCTTAATTTAACCTCATCCCCAACCCCTTCTCCAATAGGAGAAGGGGCAAGTCCCTCTACTATTGGAGTGGGATTTAGGGTGAGGTTTTGTGCCAGGTTAAAATTTAACATAACATTAGTTTTGCGGACTAAAAAATCAATGATATTGAAACCGAATTGTAAAAAAAATATTAAAATAAATATCTTTACAGTCCAAAATAAAAAAATGCAGAATTTTTTTGTACACGAAACAGCAGTAATAGACGATGGTTGCCAGATTGGCAATGGTACTAAAATCTGGCATTTTTCTCATCTTATGAAAGGGTGTATTGTTGGGGAAAATTGCAATTTTGGACAAAATGTGGTTATTTCTCCAAACGTCATATTAGGAAAGAATGTCAAGGTTCAAAACAATGTTTCCATTTATACCGGAGTGATCTGCGAAGACGATGTATTTCTTGGCCCATCGATGGTTTTTACAAATGTTATTAATCCAAGGAGTTCAGTAAACAGAAAAAGTGAATATCAAAAAACACTCGTGATGAAAGGCGCTACAATTGGAGCAAACTCCACAATCATTTGTGGAATTACGATAGGCCAGTTTGCATTTATTGGCGCCGGAGCTGTGGTTACAAAAGATGTCAAGCCTTACGCGTTAGTTATCGGTAACCCGGCAAAACAAACCGGATGGATGAGCGAATATGGCCATAAACTTAAATTTGATAAGGATGGTATTGGCATTTGCCAAGAGAATAAGGAAAAATATTTGCTGAAAAATGGAGAGGTGACGAAATTGGTTCCTTAAATGCAGGAAACAAGTTGTAGTATTGAAAATGCAGAAAATAGAGGTCAGTTTCCGAACGCCATATTCCGGTTTCCAAATATTAGTTTAGAAATGATTACATTTAAAATTTATTAATTATGTCAAAAATAGCTTTAATTACTGGCATTACAGGTCAGGATGGATCGTACCTGGCCGAATTATTATTGGGAAAAGATTATGAAGTACATGGAATAATCCGTCGCTCTTCATCTTTTAACACCAGTAGGATAGATCATCTTTATAAGGATCGCCATAATAAAGATGTTAAATTATTTTTACACTATGGCGATCTCACAGATTCAAGCAACCTCAACCGCCTGCTTGAAAAAACCAATCCTGATGAAATTTACAATCTTGGGGCACAAAGCCACGTTAAAGTATCATTCGAAGTCCCCGAATATACAGCTGAAACTGACGCTATCGGCACATTAAGGTTTTTGGATGCGATTAAAGAAACAGGGATCAAAACTAAATTTTATCAGGCATCGACAAGTGAACTTTATGGCAAAGTTCAGGAAATACCTCAAAC
>CAVSGB010000123.1:0-17882 GCA_963726845.1 uncultured Bacteroidota bacterium
AAGCGGTAGCCTTGTGTAGTGCGCTACAGGCTGTCATGGTTTTTGTACTCCCCACAATCCATCCCTAAAACAAAAAACACGCCAGCCTTTCGCTTCCACATATGCTGTCCAACGCCTTCGTACCTCAGGCTTTTTGTCCACCACCCTTGCTCAACTCGCAGTGGCTTCGCAGGTCAAACCGTCGGGCGCAAAAAAAATTGCACCCTCTGGTTTGCCCCTTTTGCTCATGGCTGTTATAACCTGCTTTTTACCTCCCGCAAATACAAAATAAAAAAACAACAAATTTCAGCTGTATTTTAATCAAATATTTTAAAAACAAAAAATGACAGCAAAAATAGGCAGGGCACACACAATGCCAGCCTGAAAAGTTTTATAAAGGTCAAGCCCTGCGGGTTTTGCCATTTTTTTTGATAATCATGTTTATTTTTTATTGTATCAAATAAAATGTCAAAAACCTTTACAAAACGCCTTGCCCCGCCTGTCATTGTAGCTTTCTTTTTTCTTTTTTTTCGGTTTTTTCTTTTCTCTTTTGAAAAATGAATTGTTGAAGAAAATTTAAAGGGGTGCATAATGACGCAAAACGAAGCATTAGAACCACGTACACAATTCTTTCCAATCATTAAAGTAATTTTGATAAGGATTTGAGAAGCTGAAGTATTTGGACTAAAATATTACCAAGTCTATACCAAAGTATTACCAAATCTAAGTTGTTTTAAAATAAAGTATAAACCTTAAAATTTAAAAAAATGGGAATAATAAAACAAGGTATTTTAGGTGGTGTTTCCGGCGGAGTCGGAACAGTCATTGGTGGTTCATGGAAAGGAATTGATTATGTTAGGTCACGTCCAAGCTCTGTTGCAAATCCGAATTCAGACAAACAAGTTGACCAACGTTCAAAATTCTCATCTGTTATTGGCTTTTTAAAGCCACTTACTGGCCTAGTAACAGTTACTTTTAGAAACTATGCCATAGGTATGTCAGGCTTTAATGTGGCAATGTCCTATAATATCAAGAACGCTATAACCGGAACTTCTCCGGACTTCACTATTGATTATACATTAGCATTGCTCAGTCAAGGGGGACCTTTCAAAGGCTTTTAATCCTAGTGTTGCTGTTTCAGGAAGTAATACTATTGCTTACTCATGGGTCAACAATAGTGATGAAGGAAACGCTAATGAAGATGACCAGGCAATATTAATGGCTTATTTTGAAAGCAATGGCCAAGCAGTCTATCAGTTTACAACTGTAAAAAGAACTGCTGTAACAGCTAATTTAAGTATTCCTGCAAGTTATACGGGGTTAGTTGCAAAATGCTGGATAGCATTTCAAACAGCCGATGGTAAAGGTTTTTCAAACAGCATTTACATTGGAGAAGTTACCATGGCTTAATCAACTATAATAGACGATTATATAAAAGTGCCATTCAAAAGAATGGCATTTTTTATTATATAAGTTGTGTGAAAATTGTGTGCAAATAAATGAAAAAAGGTTTCAGTATTATTCTGAAACCTTTGTTTTTATTAGTGGGAGATACAGGGATCGAACCTGTGACCCCCTGCTTGTAAGGCAGGTGCTCTGAACCAGTCTGAGCTAATCTCCCGTCTTTTTATTAAAGCGGATGCAAAGATAAATTAGTATTTATTATTTGCAAAAATATTTCTTCTATTTCAATATTTATCTTTGTTTCATCATTTGTTGCTTCGTCATTCAACTGTTTTTTTATTCAAGGTTTGTTTTTACTTTTATCGGAATGATATTTTCCATTTATAATGAATAAGCTTCAACAGGATATCAAGTATCTTCCGGGGATATGCCCTAAAAAGGCTGAAATATTAAATGATGATATTGCCGTGTATTCTTTTGAAGACTTATTATTTTACTTTCCTTACAAACATGTTGATCGAAGCAGGTTTTATAAAATCAATGAAGTAACACCAGATTTGCCATACATTCAAATAACAGGTAAGATAACAGGCTTTTCTTCAATTGGAGAAGGTTTTAAAAAACGCCTGGTTGCAAAATTCACAGATGGCACTGGCGTAATCGAACTGGTTTGGTTTAAGGGCGCAAAATGGATACAACAGTCTTATAAAATCGGAACTGATTACGTTGTTTATGGTAAACCAAATCTTTTTGGATCGCGGATAAATATACCACATCCCGAAATTGATGAGGCAGTTAAACAGGAACAGTCTTTAAAATCAGCATTACAACCATTTTACAATACTTCGGAGAGGATGAAGGATTTTTTCCTTACTTCAAGAAAGCTTCATCAATTAATTGGACTGATACTGAATAATTTTTTAAATGAAGTTGAAGAAACACTACCTGGTTATCTTATTAAAAACTGTAAACTAATTGCTTTAAGGGAAGCACTCTTAAATATACACTACCCTCAATCGGTTGAATTGCTCAGGCAGTCAGAGTTCAGGTTAAAATTCGAAGAATTGTTTACCATCCAACTAAGTTTACTCCGGCAAAAAGTAAACCGGGAAACAACCAATAAAGGACTTGTATTTTCAAAGGTTGGAAACTATCTGAATTCGTTTTATAACAATAACCTGAGATTCGAACTAACCAATGCACAAAAACGGGTTATAAAGGAAATGAGAAAAGATTTGGGCTCAGGAAAACAAATGAACCGTTTACTTCAGGGCGATGTAGGGAGCGGGAAAACATTAGTCGCACTTATGCTCATGTTAATTGCTTTAGATAACGGTTTCCAGGCAAGTATTATGGCCCCTACTGAAATTCTGGCGACCCAACATTTCGGAAGTATTTCGAGATTGTTATCGGGGTTGGAAATAAAAATCAAATTACTAACAGGCTCAACAAAAAAAACTGAAAGGCAAAAAATACATGAAGGATTGACAAACGGAGACCTTCAAATCTTAATTGGCACCCATGCACTCATCGAAGATACAGTTCAATTTAAAAATCTCGGATTGGTTATCATTGACGAACAGCACCGTTTTGGTGTTGCACAAAGGGCAAAGCTTTGGCAAAAAAATGAGAACGCACCGCATGTTCTTGTTATGACAGCTACTCCAATACCGCGAACATTAGCAATGACAATTTATGGTGACCTCGATGTTTCGGTTATTGACGAAATGCCACCCGGGAGAAAACCAATTTACACAAAACATCTGGCAGGCACGCAGCGAACAAAAATGATTGAATTGCTTAAACAAGAAATATCAAAAGGGCACCAGGTTTATATAGTGTACCCACTTATCAAAGAATCTGAAAAAGTTGACTTCAAGGCATTAGAAGAAGGTTATCAGCATATTTTGAAACAATTCCCAAAGCCAGTGTATTCGGTCTGTATGGTTCACGGGAAAATGAAACCGCGCGAAAAAGAAGAAGCCATGAAAAGCTTTGTTGAAGGGAAAAATCAGATTTTGGTTGCCACTACAGTAATAGAAGTTGGCGTTGATGTTCCCAATGCCTCTGTTATGGTGATTGAAAGTGCTGAACGGTTTGGGCTATCGCAGTTGCACCAGTTGCGCGGACGTGTTGGCCGCGGGGCTGAACAAAGTTATTGTTTCCTTTCTACATCTTTCAAACTATCTGAAGAAACACGGAAGCGCATGGCAATCATGGAAGGCACCAATGATGGTTTTGAAATTGCAGAGGCCGATCTAAAACTGCGTGCACGGCGATCTGGAAGGAACGCAGCAAAGCGGCCTGCCATTCAACCTGCATATTGCAAACCTTGGTAAAGACCAGCAAATCCTGCAATATGCCCGTGACAGGGCAACAGAAATATTGAATGACGATCCTTTTCTTGGAAAACCCGATAATATGAAACTGAAAATACTTATTTCAAAATCGCGGAAAGAAAATGTGAATTGGAGACTGATTAGCTAACAGGCTATTCTTTCTGCCAGTAAAATATTTCAGCTTTCGAACGGGGACGCGATTTTATGTACCATTTAAAATCACGAAGCGTAATTTCCTCTTTCGAAACTTTATTCAAAGGATATAATGTGGCATCAGGTTTTGTAAGGAATACTATCTTCTTTATTTTTTTATTCTCCCGATAAAGCACCATATTTGAACTTTCAGCTTTGTTCACACCTATATAACTATCCTTGTCTTTGGCATAATATACTGTTTGTCCATTACCGCTTACATCAACTTTGTAAAGTTCATTATCCCTAAAATAACCGATCATTTTTCTTCCTTTTATCTGATCATATTTATCGGAATCTTCTTTCATTGTAATAAAAGAACTGCTAAATAAATTTGCAGTATTCAACTTTTTATTAGCCATGTGCAATTCTATATAATCTGAAGTTACCTGATCACTATCCATCCACAATACAGGTTTTGAAAACAACCGCATGGTTGAATCTTCAGTTGTGTACACAAGCGAATCGCATTTTCCCTGCATGTCAGTTTTAAATATTTTTACATGAAAATATGCCCTTATGGTTTTTTCCTTATTTGCACTGTCAGCATCGGTTTTCATCGTATCGGCATGGACAAACATGGTATCGCTTTCAGAATATTGCATCAACATAGCGCTATCTGTAACCATCGCCTTCTGTGGCTTTTCAAGGTACGTTGCATAATTCCCGGTAACAATAACATTTTGTGAAGAATCAATGAGACGGATATTTTTAAATGCCCTGCCAATACCTGTATTTCTTTCATAATACAAACTGTCGCCTTTTAGAAATTGTTTGTCTGAAGTCAGATATGCATTCTTATTGAATTGAGAAATATTCGTTATCCTGTTATACCAGCCATTTTCGCAATAAATATAATTGTCTTTTGAAGTAATATCAGTCGGCCCAAAAAAGTATGCAACCTTGCTAACAGTATTATATTTCATCGTATCCGATTTAATAGTGTACTGTTTAGGAACTATAATCACCACATTCTTCCGGAAGTAAAATAATTTCGGTTTCCCAAAATAATACCCGATTTCGCTTAACAAAGTATCTTCACCATTTAGAATCCTGCCACCGTTTATATAATTTCCAATCTGTTCTTCTATTTTATAATCAAAGTATTCTGTAGTGAGAATTATTTCTTTATTAATCATCTTAACATTTTTACGAAATTGCGCAACTTTGGTATTGCCATTATATTTTAGCAAATCGCCATATAAATGTGTTGTATCGCCCTGATGAATGGATACGTTGCTAAATGCGTCAATTAAGTTCTTATCAGAATAAAAATAAGCTGAGTCGCAATACATTATTGCATTTTCGTGCTTGAACTGCACATTGCCGATAAGTTTACGGGCATTAATGCCGGACTTTTTATTAAATTCAATTGAATTGGCATTAAGGATTTCAATTTGCTTTGTTTCCTGTGCCCATAAAGAAGATATAGAACCCAGAATAAGAAAAACTATTAGATAAAATTTAAGCAAATTTGCTAAAAAGTTGAAAGGCTTAATATGAAAAGTATTCGACATAAAAGCACAATATTTTGTGGTTCTCAACTTTTCCAATTTCAGTTTTCAGGTCAGGATATTTGTCATCAATTTAATTTTCAGCCTTTTTCAACCAACCCGGATTTTTAAATTTACATTTTCTGTAATCATCATCAATACGGAAATACGTGGCTTTTTGCTTTTCAATTACCCATTGATCAAGAACTTTTTTCTTCTTGGCCTCAATAGCCAAATCCTGGATCAGCTGATAGTCATCTTTTGGATTTGCTTTGTGGGGATTTGTCCTGGTAAGTAATTTTACAACTTTATATATATCTTTTTTATTTTCATCTTTACTAAGAAATGGCTGCGAAATTTCTCCGGGTTTCATTTTCTTGATAATATAATAATCTTCTTGTGAAAGCTGGTCCAATTCAAATTTTGTTGAATTGTTCACCGGATTAATTACTTTTCCACCGCTTAAGCGCGAATTTTTATCTTCAGAGAAATATAATGCAGCCTGGTCAAACTTTAAACTATCTTTTTTAATCAATTCTGCAATACTGTCGAGAGTCAGAAAAACAGCTTTTATTTCTTTGTCAGTTGCTTTTGGCCTAATCAGGATATGCCTTGTATTTACTTTGTCATCGCGTCTGCCGATCATTTGAATAATATGATAACCAAATGAAGACTCCACAATACCTGATATAGAATTTTCTTTCATACTGTAAGCTACTTTTGCATATTCAGGATCCAACTCACCTTTGCTTAAAAAGCCAACTTCTCCGCCATTACGTGCAGTACCGGGGTCTTCTGAATAGAGATATGCAAGGGTCGAAAATTTTTCTCCATCAAGTACGCGTTTTCTAAGCTCAAGGAGTTTCTTTTTTACTTCAAATTTGGATTGTTCTGCATAGGGAGGGAATTTGCATATTTGCATATATTCTACCATAGAATTTACTGAAGGGATGCTGTCTTTAGGAAGATTATTATAAAATTCCTCAACTTCAGTAGGCGTTATTTTTATCGAACCGGTAATTTCGCCCTGCATCTTCTGCATGATCATTTGCTCTTTCAGCGAAATTCTCATATCTTCCTTAATCTGGAAGATTGAACGGTTGAAGTAGGCTTCAAGTTTTTCTTTCGAACCAGCCTGGTCAATAAAATATTTAATCCTGTTCTCCAACTGAGATTCAACGCTTGCATCGTTTACTTCAACACTATCGACTTTTGCCTGGTTGACCATCAACTTCTGAACAAGAAAATTCTCAAAGACTTCACACTTTTCTGTTTTTTGATGTTGTGCCTGCATCTGAATAAATTGGTTTTCGATATCCGATTGCAAAACAGCACTTCCTCCTACTACTGCAACAATTTTATCGACTACAATTTTATCCTGGGCGCTTATTAAAGTAGGAAAAATAAGAACTAAGAAAGTAAAATGCCTTATTGATGATATCATTCTATTTTTTATAAATTTTAATATTATCACGATCGATTGCATCAAAATAAATTTTGTTCTCCAGATCGTTTATCAACTTTTGTTTCCTTTTAAGTAAAATAATTGTCTTGATATCTGATTCAACAAATTTCAACGGAGAATCAGTACCTTTTGTTTTATAATCTTTAATATTCACAAAATAGTAATACACTGAATCTTTCAATTCAATGAATTTGAAATTTTTAAGATATTGTTTGTTGTCAGTAATATTAACGGGCAAAAGCATCTTTATATTGTCGAAATTCACCCATTCATCTTTAAAATATTCATATTTAACAGCATATTGAAAACAATAGCCCTCCAGCTTTTTAATATTTTCTTCTGATTCAGAGCGCATCCATTCTTTGACTTTATCAATACCGGGAGCATGGATAGGCAATTTTATGTAAAGTGCTTTGACTATATCGTAATTAAGGATAAAATTTGAGATATTTTGGTAATAGTATTTCTCCATTTCTGATTGCTGAACAAAAGTATCGAGTTTTTCTTTAATCAGTTTCTGTTCATATTTATAAATAATCAGTGAAGTACGGTATTCATCAAGCTCTTTCATTACATCCTTCTCTTCGTCTGTAAGGTTTAATTCTGCCTTTTGTACAATAAGTTGTTTTCGTACCCATTTTTCAGTAAGGCTTGCAACCATTACAACACTATCTTCTTTTGTAATGCTGTTTCGAATTAAACCCCTGATATCTGATGGATATAAGTATTGGTTGCCAACCTTTGCCAGTGGTTCTTCCTTGGATGTATTATCAATACGGGAACACCAACCTGCAAAGAATGTCAGAATGATTAAAAAGAAAAATTTCATTGATACAGTATTTAAAAATATAAATTATTCAGTAACTATTAAAAAAATTGATACTGGAACTTGATTTTTCAATTCAGTTTCCAGTATCTAAAGTTATAAAATTAAGTCAGTATTTTTTAGTAATCACTTCTTATCTATGGTATCCAAAAGCTTATCGTTTACTACAATTTTATATTTTTTGCGCATCTCGGTTAAAAACTGCTGTTCTAATAATTGTTGGTAATCAGCTATACAAACGCCTTTTGAATCTTGCAAAGTTTTTTGTGCTGCTGGTTTTGTTCCTTTCTTTACAAAAAAACCATATTTACCTTCACGGAAAACCTCTTGTGAAATACCAGTATTCCATCCAATACTATCAAGAATGGAATTGTCGCCTTTTTCAAACAATGATTCTGTTACATTTAAACAGGGTTTGGCAGAATCACCTTTACAAACTTTTTCCAGGATCTCTTTTGATTTAATTTTTCCGGCATAATAATCAGCCGCAAATTTATATGCATCGTCAACGAGTTTTTTATCCGGAGAAGTAACAACCAATGCCTCAACACGTTCACCCCATTTATAGGTATCTTTATGCCCATTATAATATTTTTCAAGGCCGACAGAATCTTTTGCTGCCTGGAGACCATATCTTTTGATCCATAAGGTTGAACAACAAAATGCCATCATGGTATTCTTGAATTAGATATCTGAATTCAGGATAAAGTTGTTCCAGGCGGCCATTTTGAAAATCGAGTATTTTTTTCATCACATATTCTTTGTACATCCAGTTAGTAAGGCCCTGGAATGGAATATACTTCTTGTAAGTAGATGTAGCAACCATGTACCCTGCAAAATCCCTTACTGAAAATGACTTTGTCGGTAAAGTAAAAAGAATTTCATTTTTGTAGATATCAGCTTTGTCAGGGTTCCAATGCCCTTTAAAAAAACTTGAATCAAGTATTCCAACAAGTAATTTTAATTTTTCAGGATGATCTTTAAAACCAATTTCCCTTTTTATTTTTTCGGCAAGCTCTACCTGACCCATGTTGGCCCGCTCGTCGCGCTGTATTTTACCTTTTATAAAATCTTTGACATTTTCAAATTTAGAAACTGGCCTGGTCGATATTCTTTTAATTATATGCCAACCAAAAGTTGTCCTAATTGGCTCCGTATATTCGCCATCACTAGTAAGAGAAAATGCTGCATTCTCAAATTCCGGGATCATTTGCCCTACTCCAAACCAATTAAGCTCGCCACCTTTTTGCGCAGTTCTTTTGTCATCAGAATATTTAATTGCCAGTTGATCAAATTTAGCTCCTGCCTGTAATTGTGCATATACATAAAATATTTTTATCCGTGCTGAATCAATGGCGTTGGGTGTTGCATTTTCAGGAAAAGAAATCATAATGTGGGCAACTTTTACTTCACCTCTGGAAGGCCTCTTATCTAAGACATTTATTATATGATACCCAAATCGGGTTAAAACAGGCATTGAGTAATCACCGACTTTTAAATTAAAAGCCGCTAATTCAAAAGGATAAAATGTTTGAAATGCCGTAACATAATTCAAATTGCCAAATTTTCGTTTTACTTCCGGGTCTTCTGAATATTTAAGTGCCACAGAATCCCATGGTTCTCCTTTCAATAATCTTTCCCTTGCTTCTAAAGCTTTATTGTATGCTTTTAATGTGTCAGCAGGTGAGTAAAAAGCGCCGCACTTTATTGCTATATGCCTGACATGGATATCGAATTTCATCCTTTCGTAAGCCTCTTTCATTAACCTTTCTTCTGTTTCATTGTCATTCATATATGGCTTCGCAAGCTGATCACGATACCCATTATATTCCTTAACAAAAGAACTTACAGTATCAAACCCCAGGTGCATGGCCTCGATTACCTTTAGTTTATAATTAATAAACATTTCTAAATATTCACGAACATTTTTACTGTCCGGATTATTTTGCGCATTATTTTTATTATAAATCCTTATAAACTCGGATTTTGTTATGTTTTGATTATCTATTGTAAGCAAGACAGGATCGTCATTTTGCGCACTTGCAAGATAAACCGGGAACATTAGGAGAATTAATAATCTTTTAATTACTGTACTTTTCATAGTTGATGAAATTTTAATTTTTGATTAATATTAATTATTAGTTATAATTTGTTTGAATTCAATACTATTCTATTATCGTTTATAATTTATATTAAAAATTATCGGCTATAATTGGGAGCTTCGCGTGTAATTGTAACATCATGTGGATGGCTTTCGGTAAGGCCCGAATTGGTAATACGGACGAATTTTGAATTGTGCAAAGCTTCTATAGTGCCTGCGCCACAATAACCCATCCCGGCACGCAAACCGCCAATCAATTGGTATATTACTTCTGTCAATGTGCCTTTATAAGGCACCCGTGCTTCAATTCCTTCCGGGACTAATTTTTTAATATCGTCTTCAACATCCTGAAAATAACGATCTTTCGAACCTTGTTGCATGGCTTCGATTGATCCCATTCCACGGTACGATTTATATTTTCGTCCATTATAAATTATTGTTTCGCCGGGAGATTCTTCAACCCCAGCCAAAAGCGAACCAGCCATAATAGTAGACGCCCCGGCAGCCAATGCTTTCACAATGTCACCTGAATACCTGATCCCACCATCCGCAATTACCGGTACTCCTGAGCCTTTTGCAATTTTAGCTACATCATAAATTGCTGATAATTGAGGCATCCCGACTCCTGCAACAATACGGGTTGTACAAATCGATCCCGGCCAATTCCAACTTTTATTGCATCAGCTCCAGCCTTAATAAGGTCTCTTGCAGCTTCGGCCGTAGCAATATTGCCACATACTATATCCAGATTAGCAAATCGTTTCCGTGCTTCCTTTAAAGTGATTATTACACCTTTACTATGGCCATGTGAAGTATCAATTACAATTGCATCGACATCTGCCTGTACCAATGCTTCAATTCTTTCCATCGTATCTGAAGTAACGCCCACAGCGGCAGCTACCCTTAACCTTCCCTTATTGTCTTTGCAGGAGTTTGGCCTGTCTTTGGATTTGGTTATATCTTTATAAGTAATAAAACCAATTAATTTACCAGTTTCATCAACAATCGGAAGTTTTTCTATTTTGTGATGCTGCAAAATATCGGCAGCATGTTCCAAATCGGTTTGCTGGGTAATACTAATAATATTCTCGCGGGTCATTACATCGCTAACAGGCCTGTTTGTGTTATGTTCGAAACGGAGATCGCGATTTGTAACTATTCCAATCAGTTTTCTGTTCTCATCGACAACCGGTATGCCTCCAATTTTGTTGTCTGCCATCAGTGTCATGGCATCATATACAGTTGCATCTTTATTTATAGTAATCGGATCGAAAATCATCACATTTCTCTGCCCGTTTAACTTTTTTAACTTGTTTTGCCTGGTCTTCAATAGTCATATTCTTATGGATAACACCTATCCCACCTTCACGTGCAATGGCTATAGCAAGAAATGATTCGGTAACTGTATCCATTGCAGCCGAAATTATTGGTGTTTTCAATTTTATATTGCGGGTAAAATATGTAGATAAATCTGACCTCCCGGGGCAATACTTCAGAATATGCCGGAACCAGCAACACATCGTCGAAAGTTAATCCTTCGCTAATTATCTTATCATCAATGAATGACATACCTCTGAATTTTTAACATTAAAATTGCGCCAAATTACAAAAAAAATACCTTTAAACAAGTTATTAATTTTATATATACATAAAATCCGCAAGTTACGGGGTGACTTATTAAAGTTCAATAATTTAAATAATGAATTTTTTTAGTCACCCCATTGACTTTCAGCCAATTAACCTCAAACCTGCGGATTTAAGGATATAAATTACTTGTGTTAAACTTGGTTAAAGAAAAACACTTGCTCACTGCCATTATTAAGAAGTTGTTTGGGAATTACCAGGTTTATTTCTATGGGTTGAATTTTTTAAGAATTCCAAATTAGCCTCTAAACAAAAAAATCATTTTTTATTTTTTTAGAAAAATTTTCATTCATTTTTCTTTTTAAAATATTAACAGGAATAAATATTAAAACGCATGTTTTACCAATAAATTTGTATTGAAATTATTTTGATCTGGTTTATGAAAACAATCAGTAAAAGGGAATTTATTAAACTTGGATTAACAGGAATAAGCGGAGTTTGTATGCTCAAACATGAAAACCGGATTGCTGCCATGAACGTTAAACTCGACGAAAAACCCTGGAAATGGGCAAAAGAATCAATGTATTACAGTACCACACCGCGAGGGATCAAATGCTTAATATGCCCAAACGAATGTACATTAAAAGAAGGTGAAACCAGTATCTGCCGTAACCGTCATAACTATAATGGAAAGTTATATTCACTTGTTTATGGCAATCCCTGTGCTGTGCATGTTGACCCTATTGAAAAAAAACCTTTGATGCACTTCCTTCCGGGATCTTATGCTTATTCTATTGCAACAGCCGGTTGTAACCTGGCTTGCCTGAATTGTCAGAATTGGGATATCTCACAATCAGGTCCCAAAGAAACTCAAAATGTTGATCTGATGCCGGAAAAGGTTGTTCAGGAGTGTATAAGCAATCAATGCGAAGCTATTGCATATACCTATTCCGAACCTGTCTCTTTTTACGAATACATGTTCGATACAGCTAAATTAGCAAGGTCGAATAAAATAAAAAATGTGCTTGTATCCAATGGTTATATTAATGAGAAACCCTTGCGTGAATTAAGTAAATACATTGATGCCGCCAACATCAATTTAAAATCGTTCAGCGATGATATTTATCTCAGGTTAAATGCAGGCAAATTACAACCTGTATTAAATACATTAAAAACTCTAAAAGAAGAAGGCGTTTGGCTGGAAATAACAAACCTCATTATACCTTCATGGACTGACGATCTCGGGATGATTAAAGAAATGTGCGAATGGCTTGTTAATAACGGTTTCTCCGGATACCCACTTCACTTTCTCAGGTTTCATCCTATGTATAAACTAACGCAATTGCCTTCAACGCCTGTCAATACATTGCACAAAGCCAAAGATATTGCTGTTGCTGCAGGATGCAAATATGTTTATATTGGCAATATAACAGAAGGATGTGTACTGAATACATATTGCCCGAAATGCAAAAACCTCGTAGTTGAAAGAATAGGCTATAAAATTGTTTCAAATAATTTACATTTAAACAAATGTAATAAGTGCGGAACCAAAATAGAAGGTATCTGGAACTAAATTTCCATTTCATCCGAATATTATTAAGTTAAACATTTAATAATCTTATAGTTGATTCTCATGGAACATCCATTTTATATTCATATCTTTGTTGTGTACGATAGTGCATAGATGTTTCTTCTTTAAAAATGTTTTACACACCTTTAATCAATAAGACATTTTTTTACATATCTTTGTAAGCTTTTTTTAAAAGCTTAAGTACGAAGGTTTTATTATGCGGATGAACATTAAAATATTAAATTTTTATAAGTTATTTGGCATTATTATAGTTGTTCTGATATTATTAATGGGATTGTTTTTGCTGTTTTCGCCTTATTTTGAAAATATACCTTTTAATTATAGAATTATATTTGCGTTGTTAATAATTTCTTATGGGAGTTTTCGTTTAATTGGTATCATACTCAAAACAAAAAATGATAAAGATGAAACCGAAGCCAGTTAATAAACTTATTGCTTTTCTGACAAGTGCTTTATTAGTTTATGCGCTATATTCCTGCAATTTTGCCCAATATTCGGCAAAAGATGATGAAACACCGACCCGTGGCAAAATAAAAATTGGTGTTGACGAATCATTTACCCTTCTCTCCGAAGCTGAACTTTATACTTTTCAATCCTTTTATACCAATGCAACAATTACCCCATTATATAAACCTGAATTAGATGTATTGAACGATTTTATGAATGATTCTGTCAGGATGATGATTACTGCCCGTAAACTTACCAATGAAGAAGAACAATATTTAAAAAACAAACAAATTATTGCCAGGACAACTGTAATCGCATTCGATGGTATAGCATTTATTGTTAACCTTAAAAACAAAGATTCTTTGATCCGTTTCAACACAGTAAAAGACATTTTCTTCGGAAAAGTCAAAACATGGGATCAGATAAATACATTAAATAAATCAGGCAAAATAAAGGTAGTATTCGATAATAACAAATCAGCCAATGTCAGGTTCATTCGAGAAAAATTTGGAATCAAAGACAGCTTTCCTAAAAATTGTTACGCCGTAAATAAAAACGAAGAAGTTGTAAATTTTGTTGAAAAAAATATAAATGCTATTGGAATAGTAAGCGTAAATTGGATATGCGATAAAAACGACAGTGTGACCCGTGGTTTCCTGAAACGGATTAAAGTTGTTGCAATAAGCAGTGAGTTCAATTCAGAAGGTGATGATTTTTATGGTCCATATCAGGCATATATTTACGATAAATCTTATCCATTTATCAGGGAAGTTTATGCCATCAACCGCGAAACATTTACAGGCCTTGGATCCGGGTTTATTCAGTTTATTTCTGGTGAGCAGGGGCAAAGGATTGTTCTTAAAATGAGAATGGTGCCTTCTACTATGCCAGTTAGGTTAGTAAAAGTTAAGAATAGCTAAAAAATTCTGAATTCTGAATTCTGAATTAAAAGATTTTGCATACTTTTGACATTTATAATGAATTACTTAATTTGAAAAATAAAATAATATTCTTATTTAATGAAATAATTCTAAATTATGAAAATTGTTATTAGTCGTTTTGTTATTATCTCAAGTTTGGTTGCTATTTGTTTGGTTTTAATTCCGAACAAGCTGTTTTCACAGGACTTAAGAACTGCATTAAAGTATTCTCAAGGTGAAAGGTACGATGATGCCGACTCTATTTTTAAAGAAGTCTTAAAATCAAACCCAACCAATGGTGATGCATGGTTTTATTATGGTGAAAATATTTTAAAATCATACATAGCAGATCCTTATTCGAATTCACTGGTCAATGTTGCAAAAGATGCTACTGAAGCTTTTAAAAAGGGAATATCCGTCGACAGCACTGACCAACTCAATTATATTGGAATGGGTATGGTTATCCTGCTCCAGAAAAACGACACGTTAGCCGCCGATGTTTATTTTAAGAAAGCAGAATTACTATTTCCCAAGAAGGTAAAGAAATATAATGATAAAAATATTACTGCATTAATTGAACTGGGAACAGCCCAGCTATACGCCAAAAACCCGAGATACCAGAAAGCGGTTTCATACCTGGCAAAAGCAATTGAATTAGCACCCAAAAATACGGATGTTTACATTTCACTTGGCGATGTTTATGTTGACCAGAACAATGCCTCTGAAGCTGTCAAAAATTATAACAAGGCCGTATTTATAGACCCGAAACTTTTTATACCACTTGTAAAAATAGGGAACTTATACATGAGGTCGAGAAACCTCGAAGAAGCCAGGAACTATTTCGAAAAAGCTAAAAGCATAGATTCAACTTATGCACCCCTGTACAAAGGTTTGGGCGAAATGTACAGTCTTTCTTCGCACGATAATCTGTCTATTCTTAACTATCGGAAATTTCTTGCTTTATCTGGTAATAATATCCCTGCAAAAATCCAATATTTAATATCATTGTTCAGGGCAAAAAAATATACCGAAGCAAATACTTTGGTTGAAGAAATTCTGAATTATGATAAATCACGAAATTATCTTTACCGGCTGGCCGCATATTCATCTTATGAAAAAAAGCAACCCGATTATCAGAAAGCACTTAACTATATAGAATTGTTTTTCAAAAATTCGCCGCCCGATAAGATTATAACAAGAGATTATGCCTATTATGGCCGTACATTACTTAAATTGAGAGACAAAGACACGACTTATACAGATAAGGCTTTTGAAAAATTAATGATAGCCTATAAATTAGACACTGTAAACCATGACCTGGTTTCCGATATCTCGTTGAATGCATACAATACAAAAAGATATAGTCTGGCCATAGAAATGCTGAATAAAAAAATCAATTTTGGAAAATCAGGTTTAAATGATTATTATTTGCTGGGAAAAGCATACTACCAAACAGCCCAGTACGAAAAGGCCATTTCAACTTTCGACAAAGCACTTGGAATTGAGCCCGACAATATGACAATACTAACCTGGAAAGCAAGTACTTATGTAGCAATGGACCCGACTCAAAAGACGGGCTTGCCAAACCGGTTTACGAACAAATAGTTCAAAAAGGTATTACTGATACTGTTAAATATGTTAAGGAATTATACGATTCATACTCATACCTGGGTTCCTATTACCTTTTCACAAAATCGGATTTACCGAATGCTGAAATATTTTATCAGAAAATTATAACACTCGATCCAAAAAAGAATGACTGGATTGTTAAAGGTTATTCATCTCTTGGTGTAATTTACCATAAACTAAAACAATATACAAAGGCGCGTAGTTATTATAATTCCGTTTTAAAATACGATCCGAAAAACCAAAATGCAATAAAAGCAATTGAAGCATTGACAAGGATAATTGATAAAATGGAAGTGGACAGGCAATTGGGTGAATAATACAGTTAAGGGTATAATTAGTTGTAATTGTCCTATCAATAAATTGTTTGTAGTATTTTTAATTAGAACAGGTTGATTTTATTCAGGTATGGCTATTCTTGACAAAGAATAGGAAAATTATCCCTTGCATCTTGGAAAATAGAGAAGAAAGTATTTTATTTGTGCTCTTATTTAAAAAATAGAAAAATCATTAATAATTAAATTAGACTATATGAAAGCTTTAAAAGAAATTTTCAGCTCGGTATTTAATATCCTGGTAATTATTATTTGTATAGTACTGGGGATTGTTATTTACAAGTACGTTATGGGTAATCCTATTAACTTCGAAGGAGGTAACCCAAAAGGCCATCCAATAACAGGTAATTATCTTGGTATTATCTACAAAGGTGGTTTTATAGTGCCAATGTTTGATGGCAGTAATATTAGTCCTCCTTACCTTTACAGGTGAAAGGTTTATCTCTTTATCAAGGGCAAGCGGTAAAGGCAGGATAAGTACATTTTTGAAATCGATTCAAAATTTATTGAACGAAAATAAAATTGAAGAAGCTGCCGCTGCTTGCGACAAACAAAAAGGATCGTTAGCAAATGTTGTAAAATCAGGATTGCACCGTTACCGTGACTTACAAAGTGATCATACATTACAAAACGACCAGAAAGTGCTTGCACTTCAAAAGGATCTTGAAGAAGCAACAGCACTTGAATTACCAATGCTTTCGCAAAACCTGGTAATTCTTTCTACAATTGCTTCCATATCCGTGCTTCTTGGCCTTATTGGAACAGTACTTGGTATGATCCGGGCATTTGGTGCATTGGCAACACAAGGTGCCCCTGATGCACTTGCACTTTCAACCGGTATAGCAGAAGCCCTTATCAATACAGCGTTCGGTATTTCTGGTTCTACCTTGGCAATTATCCTTTATAATTACTTTTCATCAAGTATCGATTCTATGACATTTAAAATTGATGAAGCAAGTTTCAGTCTCACACAAACATTTGCTTCAACATTGAAGAAGTAATTTTTGTAAAGAATGAATTTTTCATCAGTTCCTAAATGTAAAACTGCTTATATATGGCAAAATTAAAATTACCGTCAAGAAGCCCCAGGATCGACATGACACCTATGGTCGACCTCTTCATGCTTTTGTTGACTTTTTTTATGTTGACAACAACATTTAGGCCACAGGAAGCTGCAATTATTGATACGCCAAGTTCTATTTCTGAAAAAATTGCTCCTGAAAAAAATATTATCACGCTTTATGTTTCAAAAGACAATAAGATTTTTTTCAATATTGACAATGGCAAGGACAGTGCAAAACATATCCGCAAAGAAGTATTGGAAAACGTAGGCAAACAATTCAACATAAGTTACACTGCTGAACAACTTAATAAATTTGAAAAAATGGCATCTTTTGGGATGCCGATCAAAGATGTGGCAGGTTGGATTGATTCTAAAGATTCAAAAGTCCAGAACGAAATGCAGACTGGCATACCTATTGATTCGTCAAATAACGAATTGGCCATGTGGATACTTTTTGCAAGAAAAGCAAATCCAAATGTTGTTATGTACCATCACTAAACGTTCAGTTTATTGCTGA
>CAVSGB010000124.1:0-35474 GCA_963726845.1 uncultured Bacteroidota bacterium
CCAAATGCAGAAGCAGCAATTAAAGGTGATAATTTAGCAGATTTCAAAGTGGTCAAAAAAGTACTCGACATTCTACAGGCGGCTAAGATTAATAAGTTTAACCTTACCACGAACCTCGAGAAAGTTGAAGTTAAATTAGAAAACGATTAAAGAAATAAATTATGGCTGAAATAATTGCGAACGAGGGCGGTGGAAAGAAAAAAGGCAAACGCAGGGCTAAACATCATTCAACGCATATTGATATGACCCCTATGGTCGACCTTGCATGTCTGCTCCTTACATTTTTTATGCTTACAACAGCCTTCAGTAAGCCAAAGGTTATGGAAATAGTTCTCCCTGATAAAGATCAAAGATTAAAGATCAACAAAAAATCCCCAAGTGGAGGACTTTAAACATAATCCTGGATGAAAATGACAGGGTATTTCTGGTATAACGGTATTGCCGATCCCACAAAACCCCCTATTCCCAATTTGGAAGAATCAAACTTCAGTAAGGACGGAATGCGAAAACTCCTTTTGCATCGGAATAAAATATTATTTAAAGATATTGAAGATTTAAATAATAAAGTGTTGAAAGGGAAACTGGCAATATCACGTGACAGTCTGACTAAGAGAATTAAAGAATTAGGGAAAGAAGATAAAATCGGCCCTATTGTACTTATTAAGGCTACCGATAAAGCCAAGTATAAAAATATGGTCGATATAATCGATGAAATGGCAATAACCCGTGTTGCGAGGTATTCGATCGTAGATATAAATTCTTTTGAGAAAAAATTGCTCAATAAGAAAAAAGGAATTTCCAATAAAGCTGATAACAAATAATTTCAATACAAACTTGTATGGCGGAAAATAATATAGAATACAGCAAACAAGACAGGTATGAAAGCTTGGATGATCTGGTATTTAAATTTCGTAATAAGGAATATGGCGCTTATTACCTGAGAATGAAATACAGAAAATTCGCTCTCATTTCCTTTCTGGTTGCATTTTGTGTAGTAGGCACGGTGGTTGCATTTCCTCTTGCCGAAGCATATTATAACAGGCACAGGCTCAACAAACAATTAGAGAAGAACGTATTGATGGAAATGGAAAAAGTCAATGATGAAATTCCACCTCCACCTCCTCCACCACCTCCACCTCCAGAAGCAGAACAACAAGCTAAGTTTAAAGCACCTGTTGTAGTCGATACTATAAAAGAAGAAGTAGTTTTAGCTACTAATGATGAAATAAAAGATGTGGTTGCTGAAGCCCCACCAGAAGAAATAAAGGTTGAAGAAAAGAAAGATGAAGTAGTACAGGAGGAAGAACCGGCATTTATAATTGTTGAAGAGAATGCATCATTCCAGGGAGGCGACGTCAATACATTCCGTATATGGGTACAGCAAAACATGGTTTACCCGACTGCGGCAGCCGAAGCAGGCATTTCCGGGAGGGTAATCGTTCAGTTTGCAGTCAATTCAAAAGGTATAGTATGCGATGCCAAAGTGCTCCGTGGCGTTCACCCTGAGCTCGATAAAGAAGCCGTACGATGCATAATCAGTTCTCCGGGTTGGGTTCCTGGCAAGCAGGGAGGAAAATCCGTTAAACAGCAATTTGTAATTCCTATAATATTCCAATTGCAATAGAAATTATTAATCCAATGCGCAGCTAAAGCTGCAAACAATAGAACGCGGATAACGCGGATTTAAAAGATTTACGAGGATTTTGAGAGCAAAGTTTGCTAAAAAAACAAAGTTTTACAATGTAATAGTATTAAAAAGAAGACTGCATTTTTGCAGCCTTCTTTTTTTGCTTTAAAGACAATGTATGATGGATTAATTGGAATAGTTGGGGGATAAATATTATATTAATATTAAATATTAATCATTACCCATTATAGCCCCTAAATCCCCTAAAGGGGACTTTTATAAATACCAGTATTTAAGCCCCTTTAGGGAGTTGGGGCTTCTTAAAAGTCAAACCACTCAAGTATGTTTCTAAGAGTTCTTCCCTCAACTTTCCCCCCAGTTTGGCGTAAAGTATTTTAGAGGGTTCGGCATAGCGTTTCGCTACGTCGTTCATCTCTTCGGGCTCTGGCCGGTATTTAAATAATAAAGAATGACTAAATCTAGTTCATGTCAACCGGATACCAGATTAAAGACCAGGAGGGCGTTTATTATCTTGCTCTACAGGTAGTAGATGTATTTACAAGATAGGAATATAAAGACATAATTATATAAAACTTAGCTATTGCCAACAAAATAAAAGACTTGAAGTTGAGATGCTTATAACAAAATGGAAGGTTTCTTAAGAAATCGGCCGGAGGCCGGAATTATGCGACGTAGCGGGACACTACACCGAGCAGGGGAAAAGTTGGGGTGTTTAATTACATTATGTGCTTATCTTTTTTATAACATCACCCTTTAAGCTGATTATTTTGCAAGTACGTTTCGACTCCGCTCAACGTACACCTTTTGCTAAAGATGAACCCTGAGCGGAGCCGAAGGGTTTTTCGTTAAGTTAACGACATCGATTAACAATTACAGAATCTATTAATCCCATCAACCTTTTATTATAGCATCATAAAATTACCAAACTTATTTTGATAAATTGTATTTAATTGAATAACTGCAAATTAATTCATTTAAAGAATAATGCAATAAGGTCGAAAACATGATTTGAATATTCAACTAAAGATCGTACTCAACATTGGTTTTTAAACCTTTTAATCAACCTTATTTAATTTTGCCAAAAAAAAAGCTGTCACCTTTTCAGGGACAGCCTTTTAAAATTTAGGGCTATTCTATTATTACTTCACAAATTGTTTCATAATAACATTATTGCCTGTATATGCCCTCAGGAAGTAAATACCATTGCTTAAACCAGCAGTATTTATTTCCATCTGTGCATCAGCATTTCTAAACATCAATACAACCTGTCCCTTGGTATTGTATATTTCAACCCTGGTTACAGTAGAAGTATTTGATAAATGCAATACATCGCTTACCGGGTTCGGGTACAAACTAATGCTGGCTGCTGATAATATTGGGACTGAAACCTGTCCGGAAACTGTTATCGAGGCAGTAGCCTTAACTTTCGAACCATCATTTGCAGTGGCCGTAACTACTACCGTACCATTGGTCACAGCAGTCAATATACCCGTTTTTGGATCTATTGTTGCAACAGCACTGTTATCAACACTCCATGTAACTGTCTTATTTGCTGCAGTTGTAGGAGTTATAGTGGCAACAAGCGTAAGCGTACCCCCGGCAGTTGTAATTGCAGTGCCACCGGAAATAGCAATACTTGTTACAGGTAAAGTAAATACCATCTGGCTTACGTATAGGATCGGGCCAGCGACTGCAGACCAACTTCCAGATGTCAATTGGGCAGCAAGTTGAAGCTGATTAATTGTATCGGCTTTTAACGTCGCGGTTATTGACTTAACGGTTGTCGATGCAGGTTTATCTGTTATAGAAATATTTTCTTCTGTTGCATTAGCCATCATAAATTGAACGAAAGCCTGAACACTGGCAGCTGTTACAGATGAAGTATCCTGAGCATATTTATACGAGAAAGTTACTTTTTCGTTCGCAGTAAAGATCATTTTTGCTACAGGGAAAGCAGTACTCCATGCATTAAGCCTCATTTTCAAAAACCTTTGATTGAGCGTATCTACAATGGTTGCCCCGGCAGGAACATCTCCAAGCATAGTTGTTAAGTCCAGCGGACTGGTGAATGACATTTGGCCAATATAAAGGATACGGACCTGCTTCTGCGGACCAACTACCTGAAGTCAACTGTGCAGCAAGCTGGAGTTGATTAACAGTATCGGCTCTTAAAGCTGCAGATAATTGCTTAATGGTTGTTGATGCCGGCTTATCTGTTATGGCGATATTTTCAGCTGTAGCGCCACTCTTCATGAATTGTACGAATGCCTGAACACTGGCAGCTGTTACAGATGAAGTGTCCTGGTCATACTTGTACGAAAAATTAACTGTTGTATTCTTATAGAAGGTCAACGGTGCAATTGGGAAAGCAGTACTCCATGCATTGAGCCTTACTTTCAAATACTTTGCACCACTAATAGTAACTATAGTGTCACCTGCAGGAACATCGCCACCAAATGTTACAAGATCGAATGGCGTGGTAATTTGCATTTGACTAATATAGAGTATTGGACCAGCAATTGCTGACCAGCTACCTGAAGTCATCTGGGAAGCAAGCTGAAGCATAGATATAGTATCTGCTTTCAAATTTCCTGTCAATGTCTTCACTGTTGTTGAAGCAGGTTTATCTGTTACAGCAATTTTATTTCCCCATGAACTGTTCATGAATTGAATGAAAGCCTGAACACCGGAAGTTGCTACAGAAGAAGTGTCCTGATCATAAATATATGAAAATTTATAAGTACTAAATGCACTGGTTATGATTGGTGCTACACTAAAATCTGTATTCCATGCATTAAGCCTTACTTTCAAATACTTTGTGCCACTAATTGTTACGATCGTGTCTCCGGCAGGAGCATCACCTTCAAAAGTTGCAAGGTTGAAAAGTTCCTGGTTCGTGAGAGTAATTTTAATTGAATCCTTTTTAGCACCCTGCTGGCTTGTAACTTTTACCCAGACAATGCCATCCATTGTGCCCAAAGCAGTTACCAATCCTGTTTGGTTTATTCTAGCCATTGTTGTATCGCTTATGCTCCAGATAACTTTGGTGTTGGTTGCAAAATATGGATATACGCTGGCACTAAGTTGTAACGAACCCATTCTTCCTCGAATCATTGAGTCTTTGGCAGTAATCATTACACTATCGACTAAAACTTGCTGATATATAATAATGATAGTCTTTTTCGCAATAATATTTGTATCGCCAACTGCAATAGCTTTGAGAACTACATATCCGTTTGCAAGTGCAGTAATTGAGGAATCAGCAGGATTAAAAGATGCTTTTGTACTTGCAGCTCCTAAGCTATCTGCAATACTTAATTTATAAGTAAGTGTATCGGCATCTACCGGGCTGATCGAAGCGCTATACTTAGCAGGACCGTTTATTGCCCAAACTGTATCAAGGCCAGATATTTTAATTCCAGCTACCGGTACAATCTGGTTCTTAATTACAACATTTTTAATTGCTGAAAAACCTCCATCAGCAGATACTACTTTCACTGCAACTTTACCATTGCGAACAGCCGTTAACAAACCTGTTGAAGAAAAAGTAACAGTATCTGGAGATTGATTGGCATTAACAAGGCTAAATGATAAACTTTTATTTGTTGCCGTGTCGGGAGTAATTTTTGCACCAATTTGCAATGTTCCGTTATCAGTCTTAATAGTATCATTGGTACAGGTAATTCCGGTTATTGGTACAAAATTACTTGCAACGCCAGCTATATATGTAATATCGTCAAGATAAATAGTATATCCCGGAGCTGCCGCAGAACCAGCGCCAGTTCTCTGGAAGAAAATCTGCTGGTCAGATGATTCATAACCTGTAATATTGTAGGTTAATTGAGTCCAGGTATGTGCTGTGGCGGTATATGATGTCGATGTATTTGCAACATTATTTATGCCAACCTGGAATCCATAATCAGAACTGTCTGTATATATTTTAAATTTGACCTGATTATATTTATTTAAATCGGTAGCTTTAAATGCAAGGCCATCCCATTGCATATTTGAGTCAACTTTTAAAACATAGTTGGAAGTATCAATTCCAGATTTTAAAGGGTTAACTGCAACAGTATTTTGTTTGCCAACCCATGAACCATCATAATTGCCAAGTCCATTTTCAAAATTATCGTAAACTAAGGAATTGGCTATATTAGCTGCATTCACGTTTATTGTAGCAGTACTGGAAACAGTAGCATCTAATGAACTGGTTGCTGTAATAGTAGCAGTACCGGCAGCAACTGAAGTAACTAATCCGGTTGCACTAACTGTTGCAATAGTATTGTCGCTGCTTTGATATGTACAACCGCTTCCTGCTGTGGAAGGTGTAGGAGTAACAGACAGTTGAATATTCTTACCAGGCACTACAGTAGCTGAACCCGGGGAAACTGCAATACTCGTAGGAGGAGTGGAAACATCACTTGCATCTACCTGCCATACAACTGCCCCAGTTGCATCATAAAAAGTCAATTCATCAATAAATAAATCCCCGGTTTGATTATAAAATTGTATAATAAATTGACCCCAACCATCAGAAGAAGCAAATGGTGTTGCAGAAAAATCATAAGTAACCTGGCTCCAGGTACCTGCTGATGTAGCCGAGAAAGTTTGAGATTTCCAACCCGGACTAGAAGAATTTACAGCAACTTGTCCATTTTGCCAACCTGCCGTAGTCAACACCCACATGGTTACCTTTGTAATAGTAGTCCAATTTGTTATGTTGTTTATTGTAATTTGAACCTGTGGATTGCTGCCATTATTTGAACCCACGGCATCGTAACTCTGAACCCCACTGTGATGTTGGGCAGTAGAAATAGCTCCAGTAGCATTGGTTACAGCAAAATCAGTATAAAAGCAACCCGCAGTAGCGTGCACAACTGTTGTAACAAGCATTACAACAAATAAAAAAGTTAAGATTTTCTTCATAGTTTTTTAGTTTAAGTTAAACATATATAGATTATTTAGTAGAAAAGCAAATTAATATTATTAAGTGATTGTACATTCTTATATTAGATTGAGACAATTAAAAAATAATTACGTTTAATTAAGTTAAACTATCAAATATAATAAAAAAAGAAATTGTAACCAACAATTATTATTATAGGTGAAAGTGTCAATGTAAATATATTACTGCACGGTTAAAGCTATTTGCACAAATGTGTAACTTCTTAATACAAATGTTTTTTCTTTTTGAATTAATGTATTAAGTGAAAACATTTGTTCTAATAATGACGTCTCTAAAACCTGCCAAAACGCCCTTCGACTGCGCTCAGGGTGGCATTGTAACATAGTTATATTGAGCGTAGTCCATAGTCATTAAGCTCATTCTATGGTCATACTGAGTTCAGTTTATGGTCAAAATATACACTGGCTTAAACAAGACTTCTTGCGGACAACGGCCATTGTCCATTCAATGTCAATAGATTTTTCAGTCGTTTTGTAGTATTAAAAGCCCTATTTTCTTCTTTCAAAAAAAAAAGCAAATAAATTGCTTACTTTAGCCCTTACTAAATTTTGAAAATATTTAGATATATGAGCCAATCGGAACTTTGGCAAAGGTTTCAGAAGAGCGATAAAAATGCGCTTTCTGAAATATTTTTGCAATATTATGACGATTTGTTCAGGTACGGTTTGAGGCTCTCCAAAGGAAATGATAATATTACAAAAGATTGTATTCAGGATTTATTTCTTAAACTCTGGAAAAACAGGGCTAACCTAAGTAATGCCATTAGTATCAAACCCTACTTATTTAAAGCGTTACGGCATCATATTTTCGACAGTCTCGATCTTCATAAACCGTTCAATCCGATCGATAATGATGACATTTCAACTTTGGAAATTGAATATTCACATGAAGATTTTTTGATTAGCTCGCAGATTGATGATGATAAGCGCAAAAAAGTTATTCTCGTATTGAATCAATTAAGTCCCCGTCAACGGGAGGCTATTTATTTAAGATATTTTGAAAATCTCGATTTTAATTCCATTGCCCAAATAATGAATATGAATATACAGTCGGTCCCGCAATACCATGGCCCGTGGGATACAATCAATGCGTGAATTATACATTTTGGAAGCATTTTGTATATTATTCGGCAACCTGCAATTGACATAAAAACATTTTATTATTATTTCCCCAAATACTGAGTATATTTTTCAAAAAATTCCGTGTATATATCAAACGGAAACTAAACCCATTTTTTTATTAAGATTTCATTTATGGAGAATTATTCTAACATTGAAGATTTCATTTTTGACGAATCGTTTCAACAATTTGTAACTTTAAGCAATACTGAATCTATTGACTTTTGGAACACCTGGTTAATTAATCACATTGATAAAAAAGAAAATTTCGAAAAGGCAGTTGATATATGTAGAATTCTTATTAATTCAAAGAAACTTACAATTCCTGTAGATAAAAATATAGAACTTCAGGCACTGCTCCAAAAAATTGAATTTTCCGAACGCCAGTCAAAGAGGACAGTTCGAATTTCAAAATCAAACTGGTTTAAAGCTGCCGCAGTATTTATCCTGGCAATTGGATTATCGGCACTCTGGAATTTATTTCAAAATATCAATGCACCGGCAAATGATATAAAATATTGTGAAATTATTGTCCCTACCGGAGAAAAGTCGCAGGTAATCCTCGCCGATGGCACCAATGTCTGGATCAATTCCGGCAGTCATTTTAAGTATCCCGTCAATTTCGGCAGCAAAAGCAGGGAAGTATTCCTTTCGGGCGAAGCCTATTTCGATGTTACAAAGCAAAAAGGAAAAACATTTGTAGTTAATACAAGGGATGTGCGTGTAAATGTTATTGGCACTGCCTTTGATGTAAAATGTTATCCCAACGAAACCAAAACACTCACTACAGTTGTACGTGGTTTAGTAAGAGTTGAAAATATTTCCAACAACGAAAAGGTTTACCTTAAGCCCTATCAAATGGCAACTGTAAAAATCAAAAATGATCAAAAATTAGAAAATATTGAACCTGTTAAAGATAATACCCAGGTTGAAGTTAGAAAGGTGAATCCGGAAAATATTATTTGTTGGAAAGATCATTTACTTGTTTTTTACGATGAATCACTTGAAGAAATGGCTTTGAAAATGGAACGATGGTACAATTTAAAAATAGTAATACTTGATGAAAAATTGAAAAAAGAGAGGTTTAACGGAAAATTTGTAAAAAATGAAACGATTTCACAGGTGTTGGAGGCTATTAAACTTACTACACCTATCAAATACAAAATTTTAAATAATGAAATAATTATTACACGGGCTAAATAGAGATTAACCAAATAAAAATTGTGTGCCTATGATATAAAGCAAATCAAGTATTTACTAAAGATCAAACGGAAATGTCTGGGGTTGTGGTTCAATGAATGAAATTATTGAAATCACCCCTAAATCACCTAAAGGGGACTTTAGTCAACTCTATGTTTTAAAGCCCCTTTAGGGGTTTGGGGCAAAAAAGTAAAACAAATTAATGTATTAAATATATTCTCTATCCCCAGTTTTTCCTTTTGTTCCTTTACTAACTAAAAAATCGGGAAATGCTGTCACATCTCCCGAATGTAAATGATTCAAAACGCTCATGTTTTAACTAACCAACCATGGGCCATGTTAAATTTTACACTAACAAAATTATGAAAAAAAAACTACTATTAACTATGAAGCTAACGACTTTTCTTATTATGATAGGTACATTGCAGCTTTCGGCGAAAGTCCATTCGCAGAATGCCAAAATAAACCTGAATTTCAAAACAGGTACTTTGGGCGATGTAATTGAAGCTATCGAGAATCAAAGCGACTTTAAAGTCTTTTATAAGACTGACCAGGTAAACACAAAAACCAGGGTTGCATTAAGTGATGCAGATACTACCATTACTTTGGCGTTAAATGATGCTTTAAAAGAAAGTGATAATTCCTATAAGGTTTTGGATAAAATCATTGTGCTTACATCCAAACAAGCACAAATTGACAATAAAATAACCGGAACTATTACAGATGCAAACACAGGCGAATCGTTAACAGGTGTGAATATTGTTATTGAAGGGACAACAACCGGAGTAGTTTCAGATATTAACGGCAAATTTTCAATTGAAGTGAATAAGCCCGGTGCAACACTGATATTTTCATTTCTTGGTTATACTTCTCAAAAGATCGTTACAGGTAACCAGAATAATATCGATGTGAAGTTGAGCCAGGACGTAAAGCAGCTTGATGAAGTTGTGGTTGTTGGTTATGGTTCCATGGAACGTTCAAATGTTTCCGGATCAATAAGTTCTATAAAAGGAGAAGAAGTTACCAAAGCACCAAATGTTAACGCGCTTGAAGCGCTGACAGGCCAAATACCAGGTGTCCGCATAAGTAGAAGTTCCGGTGCCGGGATCTGATGTTACCGTTCAAATAAGGGGCCAGCGATCCCTGATGGGTGAAACTAACGGTTTTTCAGCAAGTGCACCGCTTCTTGTTATAGATGGGGTTCCTGTAACAGGTGGGAACATGGACGAAATTAACGTTGACGATATTGCAACCATGGATATTCTGAAAGATGCTGCTTCAGCTTCAATTTATGGTTCCAGTGGTGCAAACGGTGTTATATTAATTACCACAAAAAGTGGCCAGTCTGGCAAGCCCGTGTTAACTTTTAGTTACGCACAGGGTATAACCAATGCGGTTCAAAAACTTCATGTATTTAATGCCCAACAATATATACAGTTAAGAAGAGACGCAGCTATAGGTGCCGGTGCTCCAAGTGGGCTTGCTGATGTGCTCGGCGACTCAGTTGAACATGCAAATTATTATGCAGGCAAATCTATCAATTGGCAAGATTATTTATTGCGCCAGGGTAGTACAAAAAACCCAAGTGTTTCATTGTCAGGAGGCACAGATAAATTTCATTATTATATGAATGGCAATGCATACATGGAAACCGGTATTGTTCAGCATATCGATTTCGATCGTTACTCATTTAGGATGAATGCTGATTATGAACCATATAAATTTTTAAAAGTTGGTGCCAATACTCAGGCTACGATTACATCGGCAGATGTAACAGGTACCACCTTAAGTGCACAAAATGTAGCCGATTTTTCCAGTTATTTAGGAAATACTCCTTTAGGCAGGATCTATGACAATAATGGCGACCTTGTACCTACAGTAAAGGCAGATCAATTCCAGTACAACCCACTTTATCAATGGGCACAATCAAAGGCCGATAGCGCAATTAACAGGTTTTATGTTAGTCCTTATCTCGAATTTAAAATATTAGATGGCCTAACTTACAGGGTAAACACCTCAGCCTGAAAAGGAGGAATAATCAGTACAGAAGGTTTACTTCGACCCTTTATAGCGGGCAGGCAGGTGGTCAGCCAAATACTATGTTGGTGCAACTAACCGAATCTTCAACATACCTTTTTGATAATGTGTTACATTATAATAAAAGACTATTTGAAAAAAATACGATAGATGCTACCGTTGTATATGGTCTGCAAACATTTGACCAAAACAGGCTGGTTGCAAACGGGAAAAATGCGCCATCAGATGTTTTAGGCTACTATGGTTTATCGGGGACAGCAGATGCTGATAACAGTGTTACTTATACTCCATTACAATGGGGAAAAATATACTATGTAGGACGTTTGACTTATGGTTATGATTCACGTTATAATGTAACTTTATCTATGAGACGGGACGGTTCATCACGTTTTGGTTCAAATAACAAATGGGGCGACTTTCCTTCGGTGTCATTTGCCTGGAACGGGCAAAATGAAAGCTTCATTAAAGACATTGCTGCAATAAGCATTTTAAAGTACCGTGTAAGTTATGGAATTATGGGTAATGACAGAATTCCTGATTACAGTTTTGTTTCATTAACACAAGGAACTACTTATCCTTTCAACCAAACAGTTTTATCAGGCTTAACTACCGGAACCTTTGGTAACCAAAGTGTAAGATGGGAAAAAAGTGCGCAATTTAATACCGGTTTTGATTTTGGCTTTCTGAAAAACAGGATTAATGGTTCTTTTGACTATTACAATTCGACCAACAGCGATTTATTATTACCAGAACAAATACCATCTACTTCCGGGTTTACAAGCACCATAAGCAATGTTGGTGAAACCAAAAACTGGGGTGCTGAAGTCACATTAGGGGCTATAATAATCGATTCGAAATTTAAATGGAAAGTTGATGTTAACTGGTCTTTTGACAGAAATAAAATTGTTAAATTAACACGTTCTCAGGTCGATGCAAATGGCAACCCTATAAATGATATTCCGGATGGTTGGTTTATTGGCAAGGATATCCATGAAATTTACGATTATAAATTCTTAGGCATATATCAAAAAGGCGATACTACCAACTTTGCCAGAATGTACCCAAGTATAAAAGGATATGGCATTGGTGATCCAAAAATTGAAGATGCCAATCACGATGGTAAAATTACTGCCGCTGACATGACTTATATAGGAAGCCCAACACCTAAATGGTATGGCGGTTTTAAAAATACATTTAGCTACGCGGGTTTTGAATTTTCAGTTCTTTTTGAAACGGTTCAGGGTGGTATCAAAAATGATGCAATTTTTGCAGTTAACTGGCCGTGGCAATCAGGTTGCAGTAAATTACTGGACGCCGACCAACCCATCCAATGAATTTCCACAACCCAATGCATCACGCAATTATTACTTTCAAAATCCGGTTAATTACAGGGATGCATCTTTTATTTGTTTAAGAAATGTTTCATTTCAGTATTCATTGCCACAATCTATACTTTCAAAATATCCTATTAAGGGAGTTTCATTATTTATAAGAGGTAACAACCTGAAATATTGGACTAAATGGGTTGGATATTCTCCCGAAAACGATTATGGCAATGCTTCCAATACTACGATAGCTTATCCTATCAGTAAGATATGGCAAATTGGAGGTAATTTATCATTTTAATTAAAAAATTAAATATTATGAATATGAAAAAAATAATAATATTTTCATCATTAGTCTGCATAATGTCTTTTCTCATAAGTTGTGAAAAAAACATTATCGATTTGCAGCCTCTGGACCAGATGACCTATTCAAAAGCAATTTCGACCATTGATGGTTTGGAAGGTTCAATTTTAGGAGTTTATTTTCAAGGCAGGTTTATATATGCCAGTAATGACTATTGTTTGTATAAAGTTGCTGAAACCGATTTGGTGCAACCAGGCTCTAACGTGACAGACCAGCCTATTTTTAATGCCATTATTACATTTAATTTATTTGATGCAACCAGTACGGGTGTAAGTGATATCTGGAATGGTTATTATTCAGGCCTTAACCGGTGCAATTCAATACTTGCAAACATTGATAATGTAGCTGTAAGCCCATCAGATGTTGCAAATAAAAATACGGTTAAAGGGGAAGCATATTACTTCAGGGCATATTTTCATATGCAATTGGTTGAACGTTGGGACAATATAGTGTTAGCCAACCAGGTTTTTTCTAATCCTGATGCAACCATGAAATTAGCCCAAAAAAGTGATGTTTATGCATTAATTGTTTCTGATTTACAACAAGCAATTACATTGCTGCCAGAAGCAAGCAGTATAGACAACAGGGGCAGGGCAACTAAAGGTGTTGCACGCCATTTACTTTCGAAGGCTTATATGGATTTAGGAAGTTTGACCAGTGATGCATCTTATTGGCCAAAAGCAGCAGCTATGGCCGTAGCTGTTATAAATGACCCGGCTTACGTATTGCTCACTGACTTGACCCAAATATTCATTGATGAAAATCAGGACAATAGTGAAATTATTTTTTCGTGGCAATTCTCGAAAAGTGATAATTCTAATGTTGAAAGATGTTGTCAACAGATGTTCCCTTTATATGACAGGGTAGTGGGTGTAGCAAGAACTTTTGCTGATGGAGGACGCCCCTGGGCAAGAATGGTACCTTCAGATTATTACTGGACATTGTTCGATCCTAATGACAAAAGGTTAAATGCCTGGCATAAAAGATATTGGGTTTACGATGCTACCCCTTTACCTGCCACCGGAGTTCAATTGGGCGATACTGTGACCGTAGCAAATATGGGTACTCCTAAAGTAACCTATCCGGCCGCCAGCCTTATTATGCCTACAACAAATAAATATCTGGAAGATGGATTCCTTGGAAGGGCTTTAGGCGATGCACAGGGTTACAGGGATATTATCCAATGGCGAAAATCTGAGGCTTATATAATAGCTGCTGAAGCTTATATGCGTATGGGCGACAATGCCACCGGTGTTAGTTATCTCAATGTATTGAGGGATCGTGCCGGTGTTAGGGATTTTGCTGCCGGTGAACTTAACCAGGATTTAATTTTAGATGAGCAGGCACGCGAATTGGGGCACGAAGGTGTTCGCTGGGAGATGCTGAAACGATTAGGAATTTTGTACAACAGGGTACAGACTTATAGCCCGACAGTAGGTGCAAATATGCAACCTTTTCATGTCAGGTGGCCTATTCCAAAGGCTTTTGTTGACCTCACCAAGGTTCCTCAGAATCAAGGATATGAGTAATATAAAAAAGGGCTATTATTAATTTTGCAATTTTAATATTTAACCAAAGCTTAATACGAAATTGACGAAAAAATCCACTATTAAGGGTTAATATTTGAATGGCTTAGTTAACTTTTATATTTACTTATTTTAAATTGAATTTTTGTGTTTTAATAATTTAATAACCAATTAAACATTTTACGTCTAACTTAACACTTTATTTATTATGAAAAAAATTCCTTTACTTTTATTGTTGCTAGCAACAATGGGTTTTAACTCATTCTCCCAAAGCATTACACTGGCCAATTGGGATGGTAAAGCTCCGGTGAGTGTTGCAGCCTGGGCAGGCACGGTTACCCAAAATGCTACTGACCCTGTTGTAAGCTCGAACCACGTTTTAAAGTACGTTCGAGGAACAAACACTTATTCTGCTTTTGCAATTAATGTAGATTCTACAAAAATGTTGAAATATCAGCAATTGTCTTTAGATGTTTATGCTGATAGTGTTAAATCTTTAATGGTAAACCTCATTGACAATTGGGGCGACACCGTTTCTGTAGCTAATAGTTTTGCTGTTAAATATACGACCTGGTCGACTTTAACACTCAATTATGCAGGAAATTTGACAATTCATCCTTATAAGGAAATAGTTATTTATCCTGATCCAAGTGCAACAACGGCTTCAAACTACTATTTTGACAATGTTAAATTAGTTGGCTTGGATGCCAATGCTGATAGTTCTATTATTGCAAAGGAAACATTTGGTACTGCCGATTGCAGGCAACGTGCAGCAGGTGGTTTAAATCCACCATTTAATTATCCGGTTGATACTTTTACTAAAGCACATGCATCTGGTTATTATTATAGTTCGATACACGGTACAAGTACACAGGCTGTAGATAGTTTCAGGGGCAATGATACCTGGTATGCATATACTTTATATAATAATTTGCCTGCCGGGCAAAAAGTTTTTACAGTAAAAAATGGCAGATGGACTGATCAATATGCATTTTGGGCAAGCAGCGCTGGCGGAGCCGGATCTTCTGAAAGTTATCCGGGCTATAGTGCTGCAAATAATATCCTAATGGCCCCATCAGGCAGATATGCATTTAGCTGGGATACAATTCAAATTGATAATATTAATATTAGTGGTTTTAAAAATTTAAGATTTGGATTCGGAGCTTATTTAAGAGAAGCAACTAAAAAGCATGGAATATTTGTAAGTTATAGTATTGATGGTGGTGCTTGGACTAATTTCTGTGATACCTCTGCTTATATAAATTTTCCAGCGTCTGCTGCGACGTGGAAATTCGTAACTACACCAAAGTTGGCTTCAACAATATTGGGTAGTAATATGAGCATTAGGTTTAATACGTTACCGGACGATGTAGTAGATGCTGCCAGATATTATTTGGATGATATGACCCTTATGGGTACCCCAATTAACTTAGATAGTGTAATGTTACCAAAAACAGGAACAATAGATACTATAGGGCACACTTTACAATTATCAGCTTCTACTTATCCGGCAAATGCTTATTATAATAGTGTAATTTGGAGCGTTACACCAGGTACAGGCGCTGCTACTGTTAGCCAAACAGGTTTGGTAACCGGTACGGCTTTTGGTACTGCTACAGTTACAGCTACTGCAGTTGATGGTGGGTTATCAGCCTCAACTTTAATTCATATTGGTAAAACATTATCAAAAATTACTGTTATGAGCGCTGGCAATGCAACTACTATTACCACAAGTGGCGCTACATTGCAAATGTCGTACTCATTTACACCAGCCGCTGGTGCAACTGATACTACAATTACATGGAGTGTTGTTGGCACTGCTGCTAAAATATCAGGCACTGGTTTGTTAACGCCTATTAGCAATGGCGTAGTATATGCCAAAGCTGTTGCTAATTATGGTAGCGCTAAAGATTCTATGATGATTACGTTAAGCAACCAGGTACCTGTTACCGGCGTTACAGTAATGGGTAAATTGGCCCTTAATGCAAACCACAGTGTTGATACACTTTATGCACAAGTTATCCCAACTAATGCTACAGATAGAAAAGTTATATGGAGTACTGACGATGGAAATGGCGATTTATTGAATGTTGTAGTAATAAATGATACCGCTATCCAGGTTTCAACTATCCGTAATGGTGTTGTTACTTTAATTGCTCAATCTGAATCAGATGCTACCAAAGCCGATACAGTAAAAGTTACTATTACAAACCAGGTTGCAGTTCCTTTTGATTTGACAACGTTTAAAGGTGACCGCCCAATTGGTACTCAAATTGATACTTTATCAGACAAAAACCCGTATTTGAAAGTCAGGCTTAATGGATGGAGTACAGCTTTCGCAATAGCACCGCTCACATTCTACAAGAATACGACAGTTAAATTTTCGTACAAGTATGACCAGGACACTTCGTCTGTAACAGCTGCCAGTGTTCAGTCCTTCATTCAGTTCATGAAGGCCGGGGCTACTGCTGAAAATATCGCTGTGACAGATAAGCCGGCATCAACAACCATTAAGCAATTATCTGTAGCTTTAAAAGCCGATACTGTTAATCAACTCCAGCTTGCTGCACAGTCAACTTCAACATGGAGTGCAATGTCAGGCCCTGTTCTTTACATCGGCCAAATGACATTCACCAGTCCGCTGGACTTAACAACGATGCTTGGAGATATTCCTGCCGGGGCTACAATAGTTGATACACTTAGCCAAAGGTTTTTGAAAATAAGGCTTAATGCATGGAATACCGCTTTCCCTGTAGCAAAAATGATCTTTACTGCGAACGAAAAAGTAACCTTCTCGTACAAATATGCTCAGGATACTTCATCTGTTGCAGCTTCCACTGTTCAGGCATTCGTTCAATTTATGATGGCTAATGCAACAGAAGAAAATATTGCAATAACAGATAAACCTGCATCGACAACCGTTAAGTCAATAACCGCGACGTTAAAAGCCGATACAATTAATCAGCTTCAACTTGCTGCCCAATTGACCTCTGGAAGTTGGTCTGCAGTCGCTGGCCCGATCCTTTACGTGAGCCAGATGGTATTTACCCCACCGGTTCTTGTAACAAGTATTGCTATTTCTGGTGGCACTGCAATTACAACTGCTAAAGGGACACTTGCTCTTATAGCTACTATAACTCCTGCTACTGCAGCAAATAAGACAGTTACATGGAGTGTAGATAACAGCGCTGTTGCAACAATAGATCCAAAAACGGGTATATTGACTGCTGTAACCAATGGTACGGTAGTAGTTACGGCCACTGCAAATGACGGTTCGAAAGTTAAGGCTACTGCCTCGATAATAATTTCCGGACAGGTTTCAGTCCAAACATTATCTGCAGCCAGCATTGGTTTATACCCGAACCCGGTAAGCGATGTATTGCATTTATCGAATACTTCTACTGTTACCAGGGTTGAAATTTTCAATATCAACGGACAGGTTGTATTGATGCTTAGAAATACTGATGCACAGATGGAAATTAACACTGCTGGGTTAAGCAATGGTATTTACTTCCTGAGGGCATATACAGGCAATAATGTTATTACGAAACAATTTGTGAAGTAATAATAGAATAGCCCTAAATTTTAAAAGGCTGTCCCTGAAAAGGAGACAGCCTTTTTTTTGGCAAAATTAAATAAGGTTGATTAACAGGTTTAAAAACTAATGTTGAATACGAACCTTAATTGAATATTCAAATCATGTTTTCGACCTTATTGTATTATTCATTAAATAAATTAATTTTCAGGTATTCAATTAAATACAATTTATCAAAGTAGGATTGGTAATTTTATGATGTTACCATAAAAAGTTGTTATTCGTCATTCTTAGAGGAAATGCTAAAACTAAATTATTTAATGTTCCTTTTTGGCGTTCCAACGGGAACCAAAAAGAACTTGGCTGAAAAAACTCACTCCGGCTACGCCTTCGCTCAAATAGCTTTCAGCCGAAAAGGAATTTCAACTTAACGCTTCGCGCACTTGAAAAAAGTACAACTTAATATTTTGCATTTTCATACTTTATGAGGAATAACCTAAAAGGAGTTGGGGTTATAAAAATGATAAGCACTTTTTAAAATTAACATCTTAACTTTTCCATTTGACCTTTAAAACTGCCAAAACACTCTTTGACTTTGCTCATGGTAACACAGTAAAATACTCATATTTGGCGCAGTTGAAATATTATTAATTTACAATATAAACTAACGTCAATTCGGGGCAAGAAAAAATGTTTAGGACTAAAGTCCAATATATCATAATATTCACTAACCCCAGGCTTAAGCCTGGGGTTAGTGAATATCAGTTAAACAAAGGGCTTTAGCCTTAAATAATTTATCCCGAACTGACGTTAAACTACTTGTTGTTAAGGTGAGAACAGAAACTTATTCTTGTTCAAAGTTGTTCAAATCCAATGCGGGGTTCAGCGCATTTCGACAGTTCGCAAAGTTTTTGTTATATTTGTGTAACGGGATTTATCCAGCGGACAAATTCTGCACTGTATTTAGCCTAATGTTGGGCAAACATTAAAAAGGTTTCAGTAAATAATTTTTATTATTATAATTATGATTTTAAAATTAAGAACGGCCAAATTCTTTAAACTTCAATTACGTTTTTGGGTTTATATCGGAGTAGTTATATTTCTTCCATCAAAGGTATATTCTATAGGTGATCCGGTCTACGTTTCAACCTCTGGTGGTATAAACCTGTTCACACTATCAGCATCCGGAAAATCTACTACATTGTTCATCAGCTCAGAGGATTATCCAGGAGTAATCCGTGCATTGAAAGATTTAAAATCCGATATTGGCAAAGTAACCAGCATTGAACCTGCTTTGGCCATTGACCAATTGCCATCCCAAAAAGAATTAGTAATAGTTGGAACAATTGGTAATAGCCAGGTTATTGATCAATTGGTGAAAAACAAGAAACTGGATGTAAAAGATATTGCCGGCAGATGGGAAAATTTCCTTATCCAGGTGGTTGAAAAGCCATTACCCGGAGTTGACAAAGCACTTGTTATCGCAGGAAGCGACAAGCGAGGTACTATTTATGGAATTTATGATTTATCGGAACAAATAGGGGTTTCACCCTGGTATTTTTGGGCCGACGTACCTGTTGAACATAAAGACGCACTTTTCGTGAAACCAGGAAAAATTATACAATCCCCGAGTGTCAAATACCGTGGGATTTTTATAAATGACGAAGCTCCTGCTTTAAGCAACTGGGTTAAGGAAAAATATGGTTTTGCCAAGCCCGGTCAAAACCCACCGGTTGGTAATGAAGTAGTGAATTATGGCCATGAGTTTTATTCAAAAGTTTTTGAATTGATGCTCAGGATAAAAGCAAATTATCTATGGCCGGCCATGTGGGGTAATGCATTTAATGAAGACGATCCCGAAAACTCACGTCTTGCCGATGAATATGGTATTGTTATGGGGACTTCGCATCAGGAACCGATGTTGCGTTCGCAACAGGAATGGGACAGACGTTACTATAAATCACTTGGCCACTGGAATTATTATAAACATCCGGATACATTGGAAAATTTCTGGAGAGAAGGTTTACGTCGCAACAAAAACTACGAAAGTATAATCACTATGGGGCTTCGGGGAGCCAATGATTCAGAGATAGGAGGCGATATAAAATCGAATATTTCAATGGTAGAAAACATTGTTAAAAAGCAACAAAAGATTATAAGCGAAGAATTGAACCCGGATATAACAAAAGTTCCTCAATCGTGGTGTTTATATAAGGAGATAATGGAATATTACAACCAAGGCATGCGCGTGCCCGACAATATAACACTTTTATGGTCAGACGACAACTGGGGTAATATTCGCAGGTTACCCGACCCTGATGAACGTATGCGAAGCGGTGGCGCAGGAGTTTATTACCACTTCGATTATCACGGCGATCCAAGAAGTTATGAATGGATTAACACCAACCCCATTGCTAAAATATGGGATCAAATGTCACTTGCCAAACAATATGGGGCTGACAGAATATGGATTGTAAATGTAGGGCACTTTAAAGGGTATGAATTGCCCATGGAGTATTTTATGAACCTTGCATGGAACACTGACAAATGGACAAACTCCAATATAAATGAATTCACCCGCTTATGGGCTGCCCGGGAATTCGGCTCAACTTATGCCAATGAAATAGCAGATATTATTTCAAAATACACAAAATTTAATGGACGGCGAAAACCAGAATCTTTATCACCACAAACATATAGTTTGGTAAACTATAATGAGGCCGAAAATGTAGTATCAGAGTTTAACAAAATTATTGCCCGGGCCAAACCATTTACAACAAATTACCCGGGGAAAAACATGATGCTTTTTATCAATTGGTTTTGTTTCCTGCAAAAGCCAGCGCCCTGGATAACAAACTATATGTAACTGCCGGTAAAAATAACTTGTATGCCAGCCAAAAACGGGCAAGTTCCAACGATGCAGCAGCTAAAACAAGAGCCATATTTCAAACCGATACAGCCCTGATGACTTATTACAATCGGGTATTTGCAAACGGAAAGTGGGATAATTTCATGGACGAGGCCAGCATCGGTTATTACGATTGGATGCCTCCAAAAACAAATAATTTAGATGCCATAAAACTTAAAGAATTACAAATTCCCGACTCAGCAATATTGGGGGTTAGTTTAGAAGGATCGGAATCAAGTTGGCCAGGTTGTGAAAATGATGCCGTATTATCTGAATTTGACATTTTTAGTAACCGTCAACATTATATCGAAATTTTTAACAGAGGAAAGGGTTCTTTTGAATATACCCTGACTTCCAACGTGCCATGGCTCGCTTTTAGCGAAAGTAAAGGGATTATTGACAATAAAGATAAACGCATTTTTGTTAATTTGGAAGAGTCTCAATTACCTAAAGGCAAAACTGAAGGTGTAGTTAAAATTGCAGGCGCCGGCAGGGAAGTTTCTATAATAGTAAATGCATTTAACCCAACTATGGTAAATAGGGAAACCCTGAACGGTTTTGTAGAAAACGGTAGGCTTATCTCAATTGAAGCTGAACACTATTCAAAAAATATCGAACAAGGCGGCAGAAAATGGATTAAAGTTGAAGATTACGGTCTGACATTATCCGGTATGAGGGCAACAGCTCCGGCAAATGCGCTGGCAGCAACACCCAAAAAAGATGCTCCCTGCCTGGAATACCCTATGTTCCTGTTCTCAAAAGACACGGCCCAGATTATTGTTATTACTTCTCCGCTTCTAAATTTTATGCCCGGACGAGATATAAAGTTAGCCGTTTCGTTTGATGATGAGGAACCTCTGTATATTATCAATGCCCCTGATAAATTCAAGGTACATTGGTCGAACCCGGGCTGGGCAAAAACAGTAGTAAACCAATCACGACATTGTCAGGCAACCCTGAATATCACAAAACCTGGTTATCATACCCTGAAGGTTTGGATGATTGATCCGGGAGTAATTGTGCAAAAGATAATAGTAAATACCGGCGGTTTAAAACCAAGCTATTTAGGGCCTCCTGAAAGTTATAGCAGTTTTAAATAGCATTGGCCACAACAAAAGTGGTAGGCGACCGCTACCCGGAAACATTAGAAGAAACTACCGGACTATAAAAAAAGGCTGTCACAAAAAATATGACAGCCTTTTAAGTACCCAGGACGGGTTTATTTTACAAATTGTTTTGTAATAACATTATTATTTGTGTATGCCCTGATGAAATAAATACCATTGGTTAAACCTGAGGTATTGATATTCATTTGTTCATTTGAATTCCTTAGCATTAAAACTACCTGCCCATTGGCATTGCAAATTTCAATTTTGTTTATGGAAGCAGTATTGGATAAATGCAATACATCAATAACCGGGTTAGGAAATAAATTCAAATCGGCTGCCGATAAAGTTGGAACTGAAACCTGACCCGAAACTGTAATGGTCGCGCTTGCTTTTACCCCTGATCCGTCATTTGCAGTTGCAGTAACATTTACATTACCATTGGCGACAGCAGTTAATAAACCTGTTTTAGCATTGATTGTAGCGACAGTTTTATTGTTAACACTCCAGGTAACTGTATCATCGGTTGCATTGCCCGGAGTAACAGTAGCAATAAGTGCAAGTGTCCCGCCTGCAGAAGTAATGGTTGTACCACCTGAAATTACAATACCGGAAACTGCATTGTAATTTACTGTGATGGCACCAATAGGGGATGGCAAAGATTTATTTCCAAAATTATCGACCGCAACAATTGAACAATTATAAACCCCATTCGCAACATTTGTAAATGTTACCATATTTGTTGTTGGATTAGTAGGATTAAAAACAAAGGTTGTATCTATTGCCCCCGTTACATTAATATCATAAGACCACACGGCAATATTGTCGGTCGAAGGGTCCCATGTCATGGTAACTGTTGAATGGGATACTGCTGCCTTTACATTGGCAGGCATTGAAGGAGCTGTAATATCTTTATCGACAATTTTGAAAGTATGGTCAGCTTCAAATTCAATGGTTGCCCATAATGACGGGTCATTGAATATTTGTTCTGTAGGTGAATTCAGTGAAAACTGGCTGCGATAAGTTGGATCGCCGTCATTGTCGCTGGATAATACATCAAAACCTATTTTCTTTCCTGCCACCGGCACAAAACCCGGTTGCAACGAACTAAATGGTATTGCAAGATAATAAGAATAACCTATTAAACTTCCGGCAACTGAATCCATAGAAAAAGTAAAAACAACATTGGCTACAGTTGAATTTTGACCATCTACTATACTGTAGAAATCCTCATCCGGTGTTACCCGTAATTGATAATCTCCATTATCGAAAGTTGTATCAGGTGAATGCCATAATACGTTTCGCGGCCAGGCGATACGTTTGGAATTGTTCATGTCAATATATAATTCTGTATTATCTTTTATCCACTCCTGGTCGCCTGTAAAAATTGTATCGTCAATGATTTTTACTTTCATGAATATAGCTGTATCATTCCAGGACATCCTGACATTTGCATTATAATCTCCATATCCCCAATAGTTAGGTGCAAGGTCCAATTTATTGGCTATCGGAAAAACGCTCCATTGGTTCGAAACAGTAATTTGAACAGAATCTTTTTTGTTACCGTCCTGGGAAACTGCATATATCCATACTGCGCCATTTTTATTTGCAGTCAATATTCCTAAGGTATTAATACTTGCAATCGTTGAATCGCTTACAAACCATGTAAAGGTTTTATTTGATGCTGTAGCCGGATAAAATATAACCGACAAATGCAATGTATCTGCATCTTTAGTTATTACATTAACATTACCGGTTGTTTTGATTTTAATACTATCTACACTGGTAGCCTGAACCTGAATCAATCCCGCAACCATAATGAAAATAAATAAAAAAGTAAAAATCTTCTTCATAATTTTAAATTTTAATTAAACATATTAATAAATTATTAAAAAGCATTTATAAAATAACATTCTAAGCATCAATGATTATTAACAGTTTGATCAATAATTATTTTTCGTATAAATCAATGATATTTCAAACTAAAGTTAACCTATAATAAATTGCATAAATGCAAAAATAATGCTGAAATATGTAAAGTAAAGGTAAAAATGTTTTACTTTTTAATACAAATGTTTTTTGTTGTTGAATTATTGTATTGCTTGGATATATTTGTATTGTGATAATGGATCAATCGAAAACTCTGTGGAGCAATTCTTGATCAATGGAAAAAACTGTTGTGAGGATTTGCAAATTAGCCCTAACCCTTTAAAACATGGCTAAGCACACATCTTTACATTCCTTATATTTCGCCCCACTGGGGCTAAAAAGGATTCTATTTTGCTTTTCTACAAATATTTAGCTTCGCTGAGCCCGTTGGGGTTCGTCACTACGTGACTTTATACATTATTCCTGCCCCAGCGGGGCAGTATATTTGTAGAAGTATAATTTCAACCCACACTTCTAATCCCGTAGGAATGTAATATACATGATGTGTGCATAGCAATGCCACTTAAAAAGGCTATAACAGATAAGCACCTATTGAAATTAAACACCAAAACTTTTCTGTTTGATCTGTTATAATTAAGTGCAGAAGGGAATGTAATTCAAATATTAGGTAACTCAAAACAAAGCCCCGGATAATTCCGGGGCTTACACACCAACTAAACAATTGTTCACTAAATAAAACCCAACAATTACGATGTTCGATATTCGATGTTCGAACTTATTACTTATGATTTGTCAATTTAACTTTTTGTTCTTCGCCGTTATAAGAAATTACAACATCCGGCTTTGAATTAAATTCGAGGTTGCATTTCTTTTCTTTCGTAACCCAAACGACCTGAAATGTCCGTTCAACAAGCATACCGTTGAAATTTCCATGCCTCTTCCCTATCGTTAATAAATGACTAGCTTCATTAAAAGAAAATTCAATTTCAGAAAAAGCCCCTTTTTCGTAATTGTTATTTACATTTTCATCCTCGTAGAGTTTAAACTTACCGCCAGCGCCTGTGAAAACAAATATTGTAATAGGATCAGCTTTTTCAGTTGAATATTGGATATCGGGACCGGTTGGAATAATAGCGCCTTCTCTTATATATAAAGGTATCGTGCTCATGGGGGCAACTGCTTCTAACATGCTTCCACCATTTACATATTTTCCCGAATTCAGGTCGTACCATCCTGTACCTGCAGGTAAATAAACCTTTCTTTCCCGGGCTTTGTATTCATAAACCGGGTTAACAAGAATGTCCAGCCGAACATAAACTGGTCTTTAATATCGTAAACATTTGAATCTAAAGGAAAATCCATCGCCAATGCGCGCATGATGGTATAGTTGTCTAAGTAAACCTTTCCGGTAAGAGAATAAATATATGGCATCAATTTGTAGCGTAGCTTGTCGAAAGCTACCATTGCATTATATGCAGGACTTTTCTCGGGTGCAATATTGTAAATTTCGCGAAATGGAAATTCGCCATGTACCCTGAACAGTGGGCAAAAAGCGCCAAACTGGAACCAGCGTGCCAGGAGCTCCTGCCATTCGTCAAGATCAGCTCCGGTTGCATTCTCAAATCGCTTTTCGACAGCAAATCCTCCAATATCCATTGTCCAAAAAGGATTACCTGACATACAAAAATTTAACCCGCACGGAATCTGATCTTTCATATCGTGCCAGCGCGCTCCAATATCGCCGCTCCAGGTAGCAGCCGAGTATCTTTGTAATCCTGCAAATGATGACCTGGTTAAAATAAATACCCTTTGGTCCGGGTTTGTGCCACGTTGCCCTTCATATACAGCCTTTGCATTTACCAATGAAAAAGAATTAAAATATCTTGTACTGGAACCCAATGCTGTCGGCAGATCAATTGTTTCCTGTCAGAAGGTGAAATATTGGATAGGATATCTGGTTCGGTTGCATCCAGCCACCAGGCATCAACACCTTTGCTGAATAACTTCTGGTTCATTTGTTCCCAGAAATATTTCCGGGCATCAGCATTGTATGCATCATAATATGTCGATACATATCCAACCCAGTCTTTCTGCTTGTTTTCAACATTTTTCTTATACAACCAACCTTTTTTGTCCATGTATTCAAAATTCTTTGTGCCGGTATAAAATTTAGGCCACACAGATATCATGAAATGTGCATTAAGTTTATGTATTTCCTTTATCATTGAATCAGGGTTTGGAAACCGTGCCGGGTCAAATTCATGATCGCCCCATTTATCTTCTTTCCAATAAAACCAATCCATTACAATATTGTCTAATGGAATTTGACGTTTTCTATATTCCCTCACAACAGAAAGTAATTCGTCTTGTGTTTTATATCTCTGGCGGCTTTGCCAAAATCCTATTGCCCACTTGGGCATCATATTGGCTTTTCCTGTAATTGAACGATATCCAGCAATAACACTGTCCATATTCTGGCCATAAACAAAATAATAATCTATCTGATCGGCAGATTCAGAATATAGCGAAAGTTCATTCTGCTCTTCAACGCCCAGTGGTTTCAAATATTTTAATGAAATATAAGACTCGCCCCCATTGGGAATCCATTCAATTTTTAAGGAATAGCGTTTCCCTTTTTCCATTGGCAAATACAACATTGTTTTGGTAGGGTTCCAGCTTTGCCTCCATTTATCGACAACCAATTTGCCATCGAGCCATACTTTGCTGTAACCAGCGGCAAAAAACTGAAACTTATGTATCCCGGAAGTATCCGATTCAATAAAACCATTCCACCTGACCAGGCCATTACCAAGATTATAGCCTGAAGGAACCTTCTTCATCGAACTCAGAAATTCGTAATCAATTTCTGTTTCATTTCGTTTGACATAGACATTTTCCGGGTGGCCTACTTCTGAATAAGTAGCGGTTAAGCCTCCTGCAATGCCTTCAGCAGTGTATAGTTTTAATTGCGAAAGGTTATTGAATTCACGAATATCGCCAAATTTACTTCTTGAATAATTGTCCCAAAGAATGCCATAATTTTTGTTTGAAATTAAAAATGGGACAAATGCCACTGTATTTATTTGAGTCAGATCAAGATCCTTGCCTTTCAGGTTAAGAAAGCCTAACTGGTTTTCACCAAGACCGTAAAACGCCTCATTGACAGATGATTCAAATTCCTGCCTTATTTTGAAATTACTTTTTCCATCCAAGTCTTCCTTTATAAAGGTTTTCCCCGAACCTTTCTTTTCGACAAGGATAGGTTTCCCTGCTACATCAGAATAACCAATTTCTCCAGTATTTAATGAAACTGAAACATTTAATGACGATGTGCCCAATATAATTTCACCATTTTTCATTTCAACTTTAAACTGCACTTTTAATGCATTATTTTTCAAAATTGAAATGAGGCTTGAATCTTTGGAAAATGTATTATCGGCCGTAGCAATTACATGTATTATTTTATCGGAAATAACCTGCAATTTTATTAAACGGGTATCAGTTTCAGTTTTTTGTTTTAACTCGACAACAATTCCATCATCAAGGATTTTATATTGTTTCCCCTGGCAGGAAAAAAGAAAAACTGTTATTAAAAAGAGTAGTATATTTTTCATAGTTTTTTAATTAAAATAATAATAAAACAAATTTAATCCTATACTGCGACTACTTTTATTAGTATTGTTATTCCTTTATATCCGATTTGTTAAACGGCAGGTTCGAAATGTTATTTTAATATGTATCTTTTGTTAAAAAGATTTGTAAAAACATTCCGGATTTATAAGTTTTGTTATTCTTTGGATGGCTAAAAAAGAGTTTGAATCTCAGTTTTAATAAAATCAATTGCAGTTTGAGTGGGTGATTTGGAGTATTCACCAATATTTTCGAGTATTTGTTTGTTTAATTCTATTGCAGGCAATGCAGGGTTTACTTTTTCAGCAGCAGTATTAATAACCTTAATCATTTGTGCCCGGGCATTTTTTACCATCTCCCAGGCTTGTGCAGACATATAAACCTGCTGCGAGAGATTATGCTCATATTCATTGCGAATAGCCGATAGCAATTCGCTATGCAATTGCCTGCTATTCATCCCCGGCTGGTTGTTCCGCATCAATAATGAATCGATAGAAATACGCTCCAGGAACAGTACAATCCGTTCATAAGCCTGCAACCTTAAAGGCAGGGTAATTTCATGTCCCTTCATCATTAGCTCAGCTTTTCTCTGACTCTCGCTGTCCTTAAGAAAATTCTTAATCAGCAATAAAGCAGTGAGCAGTACCAATAATGCAGGTAAGCTGTATTGAATGACTTCAAATGTAAGGTTCATATCTCTTCGATAAATTAACTATACAATATTAAAAAAAATAACAGATAAAACTTTAATTTTGACTTTCAGAAACAAATAAAATAAAAAGACCGTATGGAACAAGTATCACAAAGAGTAGCGGCATTGGCCGAATCATCGACAATAGCGATGAACCAGAAAACAAAAGAACTTCAATCGAAAGGTATTGATGTGATTAACCTGACAGTTGGTGAACCCGATTTTTATACACCAGATCATATAAAGGAAGCCGGGAAAAAGGCTATCGAAGAAAACTTTTCATTTTATTCCAATGTTGCCGGATATCCGGAATTGCTCGATGCCATATCGAAAAAATTAAAAAGGGAGAACAATCTTGACTATTTACCCTCTCAGATTGTTGTATCCAATGGCGCTAAACATAGCCTGGCAAACGCAGTACTTACATTAATAAATAAAGGTGATGAAGTGATAATCCCTGCACCTTACTGGGTAAGTTATGCCGAACAGGTTAAACTGGCAGAAGGGATTAACGTAATTATTGATACAGATGTTGAACAGGATTTTAAAATTACACCGGCCCAGCTTGAAAAAGCCATCACTCCAAAAACGAAAGCATTTATGCTTTGCTCGCCTTCAAACCCCACTGGAAGTGTGTATTCAAAAGCAGAATTAAAAGGGCTTGTAGATGTTTTGGTAAAACATCCTTCCATATTTATTATCACCGATGAAATATACGAACATATTAATTTTATTGGAGGCCACCAAAGTATTGCCCAGTTCCCTGAAGTTAAAGAAAGGGTAATTCTGATCAATGGCGTTTCTAAATCGTATGCCATGACAGGGTACAGAATTGGTTTTATGGCAGCAGCACCCTGGATTGCCAAAGCTTGCAACAAATTACAGGGGCAGATGACTACAAATGCTTCCACAATTGCCCAGCGTGCAGCAATTATTGCATTAAGCGGGGACCAGACAGTTGTTGAAAAATTCAGGCAGGCTTTTGAAAAACGAAGGGATACAATCTATAATGAAATTATTAAAATTAAAGGGTTGAAGTGCAACAAGCCGGATGGCGCCTTCTACGTATTTCCTGATATCAGCGCATTTTATGGAAAGTCGGTGAATGGGACGATAATTAAAAATTCTGACGATATGGGACTCTATCTGCTGGAAAAAGCTTTTATTGCAACAGTGCCAGGTTCTGGGTTTGGTAATGATAAATGTATCCGTATTTCGTTTGCAACAAGCGACGATAATCTGGCAAAAGCGATTAGCAGGTTCGAAGATGCCCTTGAAGCATTAAAATAAAAATATTCTTCAGGCACACAAGGCTGCAAAATTCTTAAAATATTTATCATTATGAGGAACTTAGGTTCCTCATTTTTTTTGTACCTTGTAGATAACAAGGCAAATTTGCATTTCATTTCACCAATTTCTGCGATAATATTTTATAAATTTCTAAGAGGCTGTTTTGAAATTTTTGAAAAGAATTATTTCAATACTTCTACTTTAACCCCAAACCTTTAAAAAGGGGCTATAACATTGCAGTGCAACAGTTAGCCCTACTTTTTAGAAGGAGGGTTGGGAGGTAAAATGTAAAAAATGCCAACTCTCTAATATACTTAACATTAAATTGATTAATACAAATTCAAAAACAACATCTAAAAATTTATTTATTTTATATTACCCCTATTTTTTAATTAATTATTTTATGTTTTATATCTATTTTATTTTCATACATCTATTTTTTAAACTATTTGAATATTTACGTAATAATTAATGTATTGTAACTAAATTATATATATTATATACTATTTAATATTTTTACCCATGTTTTAATATCATTTTAAAACTTTATTTATGTTTTTTATTACATTTAAGTAATTTTTATTTGGGGGTATCAATATTTTATTTATATTTGCACTGTAAAAGATAAGAAAAGTAATAACCGCTAAAAAGTAAGATTATGAAAAACAAAGTGAAAATTTTATCCGCGGGGCGCCCTTGTGGCGACAATGTGCTTGTTTGCGACTTTAAAAGATGCAAAAGCAACACCATCCACCCAAATTTGGATACCTTCAACAGATATCCAGGGTTTCAAGACCTTTCATCTCGGCATTGACAATTATTTAAGGACTGAAAATATTAACGGCGTTCGTGGCGCTGGTATTTATGATATTGGTCCGGAATTTGGGTTTTTGCCTTTCAGTAAACTTCAGGGCGAAGTTGGTTTTGATTATTTGTCTATGGGCGATGCCAACTATGACAACCATCCGTTCTATCTTAACCTTAAACTTGGGACTGGTGAAGATTCATTATTCAAATACTGCCCGGCAATTGCAATTGGAGCGTATAATGTAGGCTTTCAAAAAAACCTGACAAACTATAATGTGTTTTATGGATTAATTGCTAAAACACTTCCCGTTTTAGGCAGGGTTTCAGTAGGTTATTATACCGGTAATGAAAAGCTCCTGGTCGATGAAACAGGGAAAAAGGCAAATAGCGGGGTTTTGGTATCATTAGACAGGACAATGACAGAAATTTCAGACAAATTATGGATTGGGATTGATTACCAGGGTGGCCAAAATTATCTTGGCGGGTTAAGCTTTGGCGCTTCATGGGCATTTTCTAAAAATGTATCGGTAATATTTGGTTACGATTTGTGGAACAATAAAAAGGCTGTTTATAATACTTACAACGTTAATACCAACAGCTTCACCACACAGTTAGATATTAACTTCCCTTAATAATTAAAATTAGATTAAAGCATTGTGTTCATTGACCATAAATCAAGTGATATGGGAAGGTTATGTCCTTGAACAAACAAATATTCACTAATTAAAATAAAAATTATGAAAAAAATTGAAGCAATTATCCGAACTTCTAAGTTCGAAGAAGTAAAAGAAGCGCTACATGGAATTGACATTGATTTCTTCTCTTACTGGGACGCCACAGGCGTTGGCAACGAGAAGAAAAAATCTGAAGTGACCTACAGGGGCACACATTTAGACACTGCTTTTATTCCGCGAAGGACATTGGAAATAGTTGTCCGTGACCAGAATGTCAGAAAAACTGTTGACTGCGTCCTTGCAGCTTCATTTACAGGAGAGATAGGCGATGGAAGGATATTCGTAACACCTGTTGAAGAAGCATGGAAAATAAGGAATAAACAAAGTGGCGATGATTCTTTAAAAGGTGCAGATGAAAAGTAGTCAATTTATTAGTTAATCATAAAAATTAAAAGGAGAAAAAATTATGAAAAAGTTATATATATTATTAGTGCTAATGGCACTGGTGTACTCGGTTTCTTCGCTCTATAGCGCGGCGGAAACTGCACCCAGAAAACCTGACCCCAGTGGAATAACTACCGGCAATGCAAGTGATGTTCCTGCTGCAAAGCCTAATGAACCAACATTAACAGAATTGGCAAACCAGATTGGGCATAATAAAGTTGCCATCAACATTGTTTGGACCTTAATTACCGGTTTTCTTGTATTCTTTATGCAGGCTGGTTTTGCAATGGTAGAAACAGGGTTGACCAGGGCAAAAAATGCTGCCCATACAATGGCAATGAACTTATTTGTTTACGGGCTTGGCGTTTTTGGGTTCTGGATGTGTGGATTTGCTTTTATGTTTGGGGGCGTTGGCGGCTTAGGGACATTGGGTGGGTTCGATGGGTTAAACCAGGAATTTACCATCACTTTGTTCGGCCATGCTTTCGGCTTGATTGGTACAAAAGGGTTTTTCCTTCACGGTGTTTATGATGTAGGTGTATTTACCCTTTTCTTATTTCAGGTAGTATTTATGGATACCGCCGCTACTATACCAACAGGGGCAATGTCGGAAAGATGGAAATTCATTTCTTTCACAATTTATGGTGTTGTCGTTGGGGCTATAATTTACCCGCTTTTTGGAAACTGGGTATGGGGTGGCGGTTGGTTGTCCCAATTAGGCACTAACTTCCATTTAGGCCACGGACATGTTGACTTTGCCGGTTCATCAGTAGTTCACATGACTGGTGGTGTAATTGCCCTTGTAGGCGCGTGGATATTAGGCCCTCGTATTGGCAAATATAATAGAGATAAATCTCCCAATGCTATCCCGGGACACAATATTCCAATGGCAGTTGTTGGCGCAATTATCCTTGCATTCGGATGGTTTGGGTTTAACCCGGGTTCGACATTGGCAGGCGGCGATTTAAGAATTTCTGTTGTTGCTGTAAATACTCTGATCGCTTCAATTATGGGTGCAATTGCCGCAACACTTTGGATGTGGATTTTCCGCAGTAAGAAACCTGACCCGACAATGATGGTCAACGGTTTGCTTGCCGGTTTGGTTGCTATTACCGCTCCGTGTGCATTTGTAAATGTACAATGTGCAGGCTTAATTGGATTAATCTCAGGTATCTTAGCTGTTGAAGGCGCTTTCTTTGTAGAAAGAAAACTAAGGGTAGATGACCCAGTCGGAGCTGTTGCAGTTCATGGTATTAACGGAGCATGGGGTTGTTTGGCATTAGGCTTATTCGCAGATGGAACCTATGGTGACGGTTGGAACGGTGTTGCAGGTACCGTAAAAGGGTTATTCTATGGTGATGGTTCTCAGTTTACAGCAGAATTAATTGGGGTTGTAACAAACTTTATCGTAATAGGCGCTGTTAGCTATATTATATTTAAACTCATTGGTGCAGGTGTTGGCAACAGGGTTTCTGCCAAAACAGAAATGGATGGCCTTGATATTCCTGAAATGGGTGTTGAAGGATATGCTGGTATCAAATTGGATAAAGCTTCGGAAACCCCACTATCAAGATAAGTTAGTTAGTTTAGTTAGTAGTTAGTTAAAAAAACGCTCTTTCTTTTAAGAGTAATTGGCAGGGTAACAGTAAAACGGCTTGCGGATAAGTTGCTTCAACTGTTACCTTGTTTTTTAAAAAAATATAATGCAAAGAATAAGTATTATACAAGTTTAAATTTATGCTTTATTATTATCATTTTAACCTCCCAACCCTCCTTAAAAAAGGAGGGCTAACTGCCGCACTGCATAGTTATAGCCCTTTTTCAAGGGGTTGGGGTTTAGATATAAATTTTCAACTTATATAAACTCTAATTATTATGGAATCTTTTATTGAACAAAGTAGCCATTTCGATTTTGATGGAAAAGCAGGTAGTGATTTATTTAAAAGTTCAGCAAAACTATATGAAGAAATTTCTTTTGAAATTGGTAAAAAATCAACATTTAAGCCTCTCCGTGGATTAGGCAGGTACAAACCTTCCTTTAATATTGTTGAAGACCGTATAGATAAAATAATGCGGTTAACAGACCCTGGCCCATTGAAAGGATTAGGAAGAAAACAAACTTTTTATTCAAACCTGTTTCAGTGGTTCAGTCTAAACAAATCAAAGCAAGTAAACCACATCAAAAGAAGTTATAATTACTGGCGTGGTTTAGGAAAACCCATATCCGCAATAAATGATCAAGTTACCTGAAATTTCAAAATAGTTAATTTGTTTTAAATCCGAAAGTCAGGGTGCAAATTTTTATTTACAAAATTAAAAATAGCTTAACATCTTCACGGCCGCACCCTGACTTTAGGTTGATAATTAAAGACTTTATAAATTTTGGCTTCAACCGTTACCCTATTTTTTAAAATGCTAAAATTATTTTGTTTTGTAACAAAACTTATCTTTGCGCCCTTGAATAATTAATTGATTGGTGTATGACAGATTCTGCGGCAGGGTTTCCAATTGCAGGGAAATTAAAAAACATTTTTATTGGTAAAGCAAAGACTTTACAGGATAAATCAATTTTTCACAAACTCTCGTTGGTTGCTTTCTTTGCATGGATCGGGCTTGGCGCCGATGGAATATCATCTTCCTGTTACGGACCTGAAGAAGCTTTCCGAAACTTACAGGGACATCCCATGCTGGCTATTTTTGTCGCGTTGGGCACTGTATTTACTATTTTTATTATCAGTTCCAGTTACAGCCAGATTATCAAACTTTTTCCACAGGGCGGCGGCGGTTACCTGGTAGGAAGCAAGCTCTTGTCACCAACCGTAGGTATGATTTCGGGTTGCGCCCTTATTATTGATTATGTACTAACCATAACTATTTCGGTATCGAGCGGAACGGATGCCCTTTTCAGTTTTTTTCCCGAAAAATGGCAGGTATATAAATTGGCGATTGCAATAGGAGGAGTCTGCATGCTAATTTTGTTGAACCTGCGCGGGGTTAAGGAATCGGTACTATCTCTAACACCCATCTTCGTAGTATTCATAGCAATGCATGTATTTGTTATTGTTTACGCGATAGCGCTGCATGCACACGATTTTAAAGCAGTATCGCACGAAACATCAAACCAGTTACATTCATCCATACTGCAGGTAGGCATTTTGGGTACGTTGTTTATAATCCTGAAAGCATATAGCATGGGGGCAGGTACTTTTACAGGGATTGAGGCAGTTAGTAACGGCATGCCCATACTTCGTGAGCCACGGGTAAAAACTGCAAGGCGTACCATGGTATTGATGGCAATTTCGTTGTCGTTTATCGTGTTGGGATTAATGGTTGCTTACGCGCTCTATAGCGTTCAAATAAGTCCGACCAAAACACTCAATGCAGTTTTATTTGATAATGTTACTGCCCATTGGGGACATTTATGGTTTAAAAGTTTTATAGTAATAACACTGGTTTCGGAAGCTGCCTTGTTATTCGTGGCAGCACAAACCGGGTTTATAGACGGGCCGAGGATTATGGCCAATATGGCAATAGACCGTTGGTTCCCTAAAAAATTCTCATCACTCAGCGATCGCCTGGTTACCATGAACGGCGTGCTGCTGATGGGTATTGCAGCTATTGTACTTATGGCTTTATCGAAAGGTTCAGTGGAATTATTGGTTGTACTTTATAGTATCAACGTTTTTATAACTTTTTCCATTTCGCAGCTTGGCATGGTCAAACACTGGTGGTTGGAACGCGGCAAATTAGATCATTGGAAAGGAAAGCTGTTGGTAAACGGAATAGGATTTATATTGACATCATTTATACTAATTTCTGTAACTGTCATTAAATTTGGGCAAGGTGGCTGGATAACCCTGCTTATTACCGGGTTATTCATTCTTTTGGCCATTAACTTAAAGCGCCATTATTATAAAACAACAGTACGTTTGCAAAAAGTCCGCATGAAAGCCATTTCCGACCTTCATATTGTTCTTGAACGGATGCACCGCAATAATCAAAATCCCGATCGTGTAGAATTCAACACAAATGCAAAGACAGCTATTATATTGGTTAAAGGATATGGTGGTACAGGCCTTCACACATTTTTGAGGATCAATGAAAGCTTTAAGGGAATTTATGAAAATTATATTTTTATTCGTGTTGGTATAATAAATTCAAAAATATACCGGGGTTCTGAAGAACTCGAACATTTTAAAACTTCTGTAATTGAAGACGGTAAAAAATACGTGAAAATAGCCAACCAATTCGGGTTCTATGGTAAGAGTATCTGGACAATTGGAACCGACCCTGTAGAAGAAGTTTACAGGATAGT